>CAUQLO010000048.1:0-13177 GCA_963518725.1 uncultured Veillonella sp.
GGCGATACAGAAGTTCCTTTAACTTTGACGGTGGATAGTATCACAGGTTCTAATGGTACACTACATATGGGTGGTAATGTAAGCACTGGAAAGACTGACTTATTACGAATTAAACATCGCAGTGAAGGGGAACATGGCATTCATTTCCAAAATATGGCAGATTCCAAATCTACGGGCACAGAAGTGCTTAAACTTGTGGAGAGTTTAGGGAAAGAAGAAGACCATACAGCTGTATTCTCCTTGCGAAATGAATCGAATAACGTGCCAGTTCCTACGGATGATACAAAACCTAACAATGCGAAAGCTGTCATTGAAAAAGGGGCGTACTTATATACATTAGGTAGAGCCACTGACTCTAAAATTGTTGCTATTAATGACACGAATAAAAATAACTGGTATTTATTCCCTGTAGAAGAAGATGGAAAAGGTAAACTAACGCCTGGTGCAAAAGTAAGTATGCAATACAACCACTTACTGTATAATATGCAACTTGGTACCATTGAAACCTTGGTACAACGCTTAGGGGAGATTCACCTTCATAAAGACATAGAACGATCGAATGATGTGTGGGCTAAGTATGTAAGTGGTAAGTATGAAGGACTCGAAGGTTCTGGGTACCATCAACGATATTGGGGCATTAAAGGTGGTTATGATTGGGTGCACCCGAGAGAGAAATGGATCCATTATAGTGGATACATGCTTGGTATGATTCGCTCACATGCTAATATATACGCACAGCAAGGCCATGCACAGATGTCTGGTACTGAAATAGGCTATTATTCCACTCGATTATATAAAGATAGTAATTTCTATGTAGATTTAGTGGGTAAACTTAGACGCTATAGCGGTCAGTTTGAGTTAGTAAATGATTCTAAAGAGACCGTTAAAGCTAGCAATATAAATGCTATGTCATATTTAGTATCAGCAGAATTGGGTAGACGTATCTATGTCAAACAAGAGGAGCATAAAGGGGTATTCATAGAACCAGAAGTTCAGCTTACTTATCAAAGAACAAATGGATATGGAATACAGGTATCCAACGGACTCCATGCCCAAGTAGAGCCTACACATAGTTTGATAGGTCGCATCGGTATTCGCGCAGGTGTAGATCGTTTTAATAGAACTTCTTTTAACCCATATTTAAAACTAATGTATGAAAAAGAATTTTTAGGTAGTGGGTATGTAATGTTTAATGAAAGTAGTCGCTTACATGTATCTTATAAAGGTCATTGGATTACGTATGGTATTGGGTTATCGTATATGAATAAGGCTAGAACAGAGCAAGCCTATATAGAATTACAAGCCTCTACTAGAGATAGAGTAAGACAACAGTGGCAATTGAATTTAGGATTGCGTCATACATTCTAGTTTAAATGGGCAAAATCCCCCAAACTATACGAACACTTACGAACATTGAAACTAGTATAGAACACTAAAAAACCGCTTATTCATCGTATTCGTGAACACTTGCGAACACTTATGAATAAGCGGTTATTTCATTTTGTATTGTGGTGGAGACGAGGGGAGTCGAACCCCTGTCCAAACATGTTGCCCCCTAGACCTCTCCGAGCGCAGTTGATGTTTTAAATTTCGGATAGTGTTTGGACACCAACAACCTAAGCTATCCTAGCTCATGAGATTTAACTAGCTCTAATTGAGCGGATAGAACTAGCTAGCCCGTAGTTTGACGCCACATCCCTCTCCACGGGCGAGAGAAGGTGTGACGTAGCTTATGCAGCTAATGCAAAATTTTCTTCTGCGTTTAATTTAGGTTTCACTGTTTTATGGTCGAGTGAGACACCAGCTCGCTTTCTAAGATACATCCATACCTGTCGAAACCTTTACGTCCCCATATGTAATTATTGTCTTATAATTATATAGATATATTCTGTGAAAGTCAAATGTAATATGTACTTTTTTTTGAAGATAGTGTATACTATTAAATATCATTCCTAGTCGAGAGTCACAGGAGGAATCCTATGTCCTATGAAACAGAAAATGTAGTAGAGTTTGATCGCTTTACCTCTCTTACAGATGAAGAGATTGTTGCCATCTGCCAGAAGGAAAACAATCACCATGCTACAGATTATATTGTGCAGCGATATAAAAATTTTGTTCGGTCCAAAGCTAGGTCCTATTTTTTAATGGGTGCTGATAAAGAAGATATTATACAAGAGGGTATGATTGGCTTATATAAAGCTACTAGAGACTTTGAGCCAGGCCATCAACTAAACTTTAAAGGCTTTGCAGAAATATGCATTACCCGGCAAATCATTTCTGCCATCAAAGGCGCAAGTCGTCAAAAACACATTCCTCTAAACTCCTATATCTCTTTAAATAAACCAGCTTATGATGACTCAGAGCGAACGCTAATAGAAGTGTTGGAAACAGAAAAAAATCTCGATCCACAAGAGGTAGTCATCAACAGAGAGCAATACGCTCTTATTAAGGAAGTGATGGAGGCTGTTCTCAGTCCTCTAGAGTGGGAAGTATTACGTGGATATATGGATGCCAAATCCTATCAAGAAATGGCGGAAGAACACCATCGTTCTGTGAAATCCATCGATAATGCATTACAACGGGTGAAGAAAAAAATGGAAGTGTATTTCGGTCAAAACCGTTGATACAGAAAGGAAGAGTTTCATGAGAGATTTTCTAATGGTTGTTGAAATTATTATTTCGATTCTTTTAATTGTGGTTGTGGTAGCACAAACAGGTAAAAGCGCAGGCATGGGCGGTGCTGTTTCCGGCGCAGCAGATTCTGTATTTGGTGGTAAAGAACGCGGTGTAGACGGATTCTTATCACGCTGTACAGTAGTTCTTGCGACTTTATTCGTATTAGTTAGTCTAGCTTTAGATTTAGTGTTAAGTTCTTATTAATACATAAAAAACCCTACCCTATGGTAGGTTTTTTTTATAGACATATTGAGGTACTATGAGAGAAGAAATTTTAGGTTTTTTTAGAGATATATGGCCAGAGTCCTATCATATAGAAGATGTTCCTTTCATCTTAGGATATAAAGGTGAAGAGATTCAGGCGTATTTTTCAATATTACGTGAATTAGAAGAAGAAGGATGCATCCGTATCAAAGACGGTGAATATGGATCCTATCAAAAAACAGAAGATGCTCGACTGCTAGGCATTTATAAGGCTAGTAAAAAAGGCTTTGGATTTGTCACACCTTCGGACGGTAATTTACCGGATGTATTCATTCCCCATGGTTGTGCAGGTACGGCTATGCACGATGATGAAGTAGAATACATGATTAAACAGAAGGGCACTAGCGATCGAAACGCAGAAGGTGTTATCTGTCGAGTTGTCACTCGAAACACAACTCGTGTGGTAGGTATTTTTCAGCGTTTAGCAACAAGTGGTTTTGTAACACCCCATAATGAACGATTAGGAGGGGATATTTATATTCCTCTAGAAGATACATTGGATGCACGAAGTGGCGCCACCGTAGTGGTAGAATTGACGGCTTGGCCGGAACAACGTCGCAAAGCAGAAGGGAAAATTGTGGAAATTGTAGGGGATAGTTCTACACCGGATTTAGACGTGTTGTCCGTGATGGCTACCTTTGATTTGCCAAAAGAGTTTCCAAAAGATGTGCAAGAAGAGGCCCGGAAGATTTCTTTCACAGTCACTGAGGATGAAGACCGTCTAGATTTACGGCACCAAGAAATGGTCACTATCGATGGAGAAGATGCGAAGGATTTAGATGATGCTGTGCATGCGAAAGTATTGGACAATGGCAACATTGAATTAGGGGTTCATATTGCAGACGTCAGCCATTATGTACCGGCGGGATCCATCATTGACCAAGAGGCATACCGCCGTGGCACTAGTGTGTACTTGGTGGACCGTGTGATTCCCATGTTGCCTGTGGAGTTGTCGAACGGTATTTGTTCCTTGCAGGCTAAGGAAGATCGCTATGCTATGTCCTGTATTATGGAAGTGAGCCCTCAAGGTAAGGTGGTGCGCTACACTATTAAACCATCCATCATCCATATTACACGCCGTTGTAGCTACAAGGAAATCTACTTAGCTTTAGAAGAGAACATCATTCCTGATGATTTAGCACCACTCATGGATATGGTTAAAACGTTGGAAACATTGGCATACCAATTGATGAAGATGCGTCATCAAGCAGGGGCCATTAGTTTTGAGCTTCCTGAATACAAAGTTCTATTAGATGAAGCAGGTATACCACAACGAATCATACGAAAAGATAGAACTATTGCAGAAAAATTAATTGAGCAATGTATGTTGTTGGCCAATGAAACGGTGGCAACTTTCCTCAGTGAACGTTTAGATACATCTATCTATCGTATCCATGAAGATCCGAAGGATACTAAATTAGAACAACTTATCACTGTCTTGCATCATTCTGGATATCCTGTGAAATTACCGAGTAAGGTAGAGCCTAAGGATATTGAGGAGTTATTGCAATCTGTCATCGGTACTGAGATTGAACCAGTGGTACAGATTATGGTACTTCGTTCCATGCAACAAGCGAAATATAGCTCGGAACATATTGGACACTTTGGGTTGGCATCTGATACATATACCCATTTCACATCGCCCATCCGTCGCTATCCAGACTTGATGATCCATCGACTCTTGCGCTATGTATTGGGTGGCAAGCCAAACCGACTTGCACCGATTGCTGATGAGATATACTTAACACATAGTGCTAGTCATTGTTCAGAACGTGAACAAATCGCTACGGAAGCAGAACGGGAAACACTGGATATGAAAAAGGTTCAGTATATGGCGCAATATGTGGGTGAAAGTTTCGAAGGTCATGTGAGCTCCATAACTGCCTTTGGATTATTCATTGAACTCGATAATGGGGTGGATGGATTAGTCCCATATAACTTGATGGATGATGACCATTATGTCTTTGATGAGCCACATTATATGGCCTATGGTAGACGGACTGGAAAGGAATATCGACTAGGCACACCGGTGACGGTAACGTTGATCAAAGCTGATACGGAACTTCGACAAATTGATTTTGTCATCGGTGAAGTAGAATCCATCGATGGATACTTACGGCGAGGTCAAGAAGGCCAAAGGTCACTTTCAAAACCTAAAAAAGGAAGTAAAAAAAACTATAAGAAGAAAAAAGAAGAGAAACGAAAACTTCGTGATAGCCAATCTCATGATATAATAGAAACGACAGGTACCACGAAAGCGGTAGAGCAAATGCTACGCAAGCTGGATACAAAAAAGAAAACAGCGTTTTATGAAACGATACATAAAAAAAGTAATCGTAAACAAGGAAAGAAACAGAGGAAACGGTAATGGCGAAAGATAACAATGCATTAATTGTAGATAATCGCAAAGCTAGACATGACTTTCACATTCATGAAACCTATGAGGCAGGCATTGCCCTTACAGGAACGGAAGTGAAGTCTATTCGGGCTGGGCGCATCAATTTAAAAGACAGTTTTTGTCGCATTGAAAATGGGGAACTTTTCTTATACCAAGTGCATATCAGCAAGTATGAACAGGGCAATCAGTTCAATCACGAACCGGAGCGTACTCGTAAGTTACTCATGCATAAACGGGAGATTCATAAATTGTTAGGACAAGTGAAGGAAAAAGGATATTCCTTGATTCCTTTGAACTTTCACTATAGTCATGGCTATGTAAAAGTCACCGTTGGCCTTGTGACGGGTAAGAAAAATTACGATAAACGACAAGATATGGCGGAACGAGATGCGAAACGAGATATTCAACGCCGTATGAAAGAACAAAACCGTTAGGAAAGGAAAATCTATGTTAGTCGATTTCCATATGCATACGAATGTATCAGATGGTACATATATGCCAAGAGATTTGGTGGCATTAGCAAAAGAGAAACAAATACAGGCGATGTCTATTACGGATCATGATGAAGTAGGTGCCTACGGGCAATTAACAACAGAGGATAGAACGGGGATTCAAATCTATCATGGTTGCGAGTTTAGCACGTATTACCATGAAAAGGAAGTACACGTATTGGGATATCAATTTTCCTTAGACCATCCGGAACTACAGGATTATATTTCTCACTTTAAAGAAGTGCGTCGTTCTAGAATCCACAAAATGGTAGATAAATGTGCAGAGGCTGGTTATGCTATTTCCTATGAGGAACTGGTGAACACATTTACCGATGCCGTGTCCTTTGGTCGGCCCCACATTGCACAACTATTAATCAAACGTGGATATGTCAAAACAGTGGGCGAAGCCTTTAACACAATGCTCAACCCTAATGGTCCATGCTTTGTGCCGAAGGAAAAGTATGCGCCACAACAGGCTATTGATTTGATTCATCGTGCTGGTGGTATCGCTGTATTAGCCCATCCTAAATTAGTGGAAAATGACACCTATGTGCATGAATTATTGGAATTGCCCTTTGATGGAGTGGAGGTCTATCATTCTAGTCATTCCAAAGACGATAGCTCTAAATATCATCAATTTGCCACTGATAGGGGATTGTTAATCTCTGGTGGCTCGGACTTTCACGGTATTCAAGATCGGTTCCCTGAAAGTATCGGTTTTGGTGAGTATGAAATACAAAGTGAGTGGGTAGCAGAATTTATGAAAGCCTTACAAGGCGCATAGAGGTGTAGTATGGATGTAATCGCATTTATTGGCCCTAGCGGAACAGGTAAAAGTCATAGAGCATTGGTGGTGGCCCATGAACACCACGCATCTTGTATTATTGATGACGGTATTTTAATTCATAACAATCGCATTGTTGGTGGGTTTTCTGCGAAAAAAGAGGAAAATCGTATCAAAGCCGTTCGTCGTGCCATCTTTCAGGACAAACAACAGGTGGAAAGTGTGCGAAAAGCACTGGATGAAATTCAACCGGAACGCCTCATGATTTTGGGTACATCTGAGAATATGATTGGTAAGATAACGAAAGCCTTGGGCATCCCTGAGCCGTCCTATTATATTCATATTGAAGATGTAGCTAGTCCGAAGGATATTGAAAAAGCACAACATGCTAGATTAAAAGAGGGAAAACATATTATTCCCGTTCCATCTGTGGAGTTAAAGCCTCACTTTAAAGGCTTTTTAATCGACCCTATTAAATCCTTCTGGCGCAGAACTAGATTGTCTACGAAGCAAGATGAAGGATGGGAAAAATCTGTCATACGTCCAGCTTTCAGCTATTATGGTAAACTGGTCTTTGAAGATGCAGTGATTCAAGCACTCATCAAAAATAGCATTGAAAAATCCCCAGGTGTGACCGATGTGCGCAGTATGGATATCAAAAAGAGCAAGGAAGTCACCAATGGGTTAATCTTACAAATTGATGTTACGGTTATGCTAGGATTCGTGGTCAAGGAAATCATGGATACGTTGCAAAAAACGATACGTCAAGAAATCGAATATATTACAGGCATGTCCATCGAGCGACTTGCTATTAAGGTAGGTGGCACCATTGAGCCATCAAAAGTAAAATACAAGCATAAGGAGTAATATGAAGTCATACTATATTTATACATATGGTTGCCAAATGAATGAAAGTGATTCAGAACGATTGGCCCATCAGTTGGAGTCTGTTGGATATGTACCTACAGAAGAGGTAACTGCTGCAGATTTAATTATTTTAAATACTTGTTGCGTTCGTGAAACGGCGGAAAATAAAATTTATGGTCGTATTGGCGAGTTAAAGCATTTGAAAGAAAAGAATAAAAACTTAATCATTGCTATTACTGGCTGTATGGCGCAGAAGAACCAGGCGGATATGTTTAAGCGGGCTCCTCATATTGATATCGTATTGGGTACGCATAATATCCAACATATCAACGAAATGGTAAAAGAAGTACAACGCACGAAAAAGCGCCAAGTCAATGTAGACATGGACAATACTGTATTGCCTGAATTGGCAGCAAAACCTAACGGTACATTCTTTGCATGGGTACCGATTATGAATGGATGCAATAAGTTCTGTACCTACTGTATCGTACCTCATGTGCGGGGCCGTGAAATTAGCCGTCCTGTGGATGCCATCGTAAAAGATGTGCGTGAACTGGGTGAAAAAGGCTTTAAAGAGATCACTTTGTTGGGACAAAACGTAAACTCCTATGGCTTGGATTTTAAAGATGGCACAGACTTTGGTACCTTGGTAGATGCCTTAGATGGCATTCCAGGTATCGAGCGTATTCGCTATATGACAAGCCATCCACAAGATATGACGAAAGGCATGGTAGATGCTTTAGGTCGTTCTTCTAATATTGTGACGCAGTTGCATTTACCAGTGCAGTCTGGATCTGACAATATTTTAAAACGCATGAATCGTCATTATTCTGTGGAAAAATATAAAGATTTGTTGCAATATTGCCGTGAAAAAATCGATGGCGTTACCATCACAACAGATATTATTGTGGGTTTCCCAGGAGAAACAGAGGAAGATTTCCAACAAACATTACAATTATTGAAAGATGTACGCTATGATATGGCATTTACTTTCATCTATTCCAAACGTTCTGGTACACCAGCGGCGGAATTTGAAGAGCAAGTGCCTGAGGAAGTGAAACGTGTTCGTTTACAAGCCTTGATGGATGTGCAAAATGAGATTTCCCTTGAGTTGAACCAGGCCATGGAAGGCAAGGTGTACGATATCATCGTAGAAGGACCGAGCCGTACTGATGAAAACATGTGGTTTGGACGCACGTCGGGCAATAAAATGGTCCTATTCGCTAAACAAGAGACCTTAAACATTGGGGATACTATCGATGTACGTATCGATAAAGGACAAACGTGGGTATTATACGGCACTGTACTATAGAAAGGAGTTAGCAGGATGGGCAAGAAACAAACGCCTATGATGGAGCAGTATTTTAGTATTAAAGCTCGCTATGAGAAAGAACTATTATTTTTTCGGTTAGGTGACTTTTACGAGCTTTTTTACGACGATGCTATCACCGCATCACGAGAATTGAATATTACCTTAACAGGTCGCAATGCGGGTGAAGAAGATAAAGCTCCTATGTGTGGCGTTCCTTTCCATTCTGCAGAATCCTATATTGAAAAACTCATCAGTAAAGGCTACAAGGTAGCCATCTGTGAACAAGTGGAAGATCCTAAAGAGGCAAAGGGTATTGTAAGACGTGATGTCATTCGTGTCATCACGCCAGGTACAGTACTCAGTGAAAATGGTACGAAAGATGGGGAAAATAATTTCTTAGCTTTGACTTACGAAACAGGGGGACAGCGCATTGTGTTGTTCGCAGATATCACCACTGGTGAAGTGATTTGGGAACGCATGGATTGCGGTAGTGAAAGTTCGTTATTTGATGCTTTCACCATGTATCAACCGAAAGAGCTTATCTTAGCTGGTAATAGTGAATTGCCTACTAGTATCCAAGATTTTTTGACACGACAAATGTCAGGTATAGCCTTGTCTCCGTTCACACCTTCCGACACTATGGATAGTATTCGTCTGAAAGGTCGTGAACATTTTTCTGATGCCGGCTTGTTAGAAGAAGATGTATTAGAAGCCTTAGGCTATGTGATTCTCTATTTGGAAGAGGTCATTAAAACAGATACGTCTCACATTAACTACGTGCATCAACTATCCGTGGGAGACCGCATGATATTGGACACATCTTGCTTGCGCCATTTGGAGATTACAAGAAATGTTAGAGATGGATCTAAAAAAGGAACGCTCTTAGATGTTCTGGATAAGACGTTAACCCCTATGGGAGCTCGTATGTTGAAGCAGTGGATTGAGCATCCATTAATGGATATCCATCGCATTGTGCGCCGTCAAATGGGCATAGGTGAGTCTATCGATAATCCCACTATGCGTGGTCAAATGCGTTCTTTACTGACCTCTGTGTATGATTTTGAACGTATTCTAAGCCGTGTAGAAACGGGGAGTGTATCTCCTAGAGACTTTGCATCCTTGCGAGAATCGTTACGGGTCTTACCGATGATTCAAGAGGTATTACAACATTGTACCTCTAATATTCTACAAGACTGTCATAGCATGATTTATACTCATGACGACTTATGTGACCTATTAACACGTGCCATCGTGGATCAGCCGTCGTTAGCACTGAAAGATGGTCATGTCATCCGTGATGGATATAGCGAAGAATTAGATGAATTGCGATCCTTGGCTACCAATAGTCAAGAATGGCTACATCGCTTAGAAGAAGAGGCGAAACAAGCTACAGGGATTCGCCTAAAAACAGGATACAATAAAGTATTTGGTTACTATTTTGAAGTGTCCCAAGGGCAAGTAGGTTTAGTGCCAGATTATTTCATCCGTAAACAAACCTTAACCAATGCGGAGCGCTATATAACGCCAGAGCTTAAAGAGTTTGAAATTAAAATGCTCAATGCAAAAGAACAAATTCAAAAGTTGGAATATTCTTTGTACCAAGACTTGCGCCTTACAGCAAAAGAAAATATTAAAGATATCCAAGAAACGGCTCGTGGCATTGCCCAATTAGACGTCATTTTAAGCTTAGGAGAAGTGGCTTTCACCAACAAATATGTATGCCCAACTATCGTGACCAATGGTTCTATTTCCATCAAGGACGGCCGCCATCCAGTGATTGAAACCTTGCTGAAACAGGAATTGTTCATTCCTAATGATGTGGTGTTGAACCATTCCGAAGAAGAGTTCATCCTCATCACAGGTCCTAACATGGCAGGTAAATCGACGTATATGCGTCAGGTAGCTTTGCTTATGATTATGGCGCAAATTGGCTCTTTCATTCCAGCGAGAGAAGCCACCATTGCGCCTGTAGATAGAATTTTTACCCGCGTCGGTGCGAGCGATGATATCTCTACAGGTCAAAGCACTTTCATGGTGGAAATGAAAGAAGTATCCTATATTCTAGAACATGCAACCTGCAACAGTCTAGTCATCCTCGATGAAATTGGCCGTGGTACGTCTACCTTTGATGGTCTTAGCATTGCTCGTGCCGTGGTGGAGCACATTTGTGAAACCATTCACTGTAAAAGTTTATTTGCTACGCATTACCATGAGTTAATTGAGCTAGAAGATCAATATAGTAAATTGAAAAATTACACCGTGGCTGTGAAAGACAAAGGCAATGATGTGCTATTTTTGCGCCGCATTGTAAAAGGTGGGGCAGATCGCAGTTATGGTATTCATGTGGCTAAATTGGCAGGTCTTCCTAAGGCGGTATTAGATAGAGCTAACACAATTCTATCTCATTTGGAAGATGGAAAAGTAGTATCGGAAGCAGTGCCTAAGAAAAAAGAAAAACCAAGTGTTACAGGACCTCTATTCGGGAGTGGTGATTTATTTACACAACCTATTCTGGATCAGTTATTAAAGCTAGATATTATGAGTATGACCCCCATAGAGGCCATTAGTGAATTATATCGTTTACAAGAAGAGGCGAAACAAGGAGGTGGCAAGTAATGCCAACCATTCATGTCCTAGATGAAACGACTATCAATCAGATAGCAGCCGGCGAAGTGGTAGAACGCCCTGCCTCTGTTATCAAAGAGTTAGTAGAAAATGCTATCGATGCAGGGGCTACTTCTATTGAAGTAGAAATTGCGGAAGGTGGCATCGAATACATGCGCATTACCGACAATGGGTGCGGCATGTCCGAAGTAGATGCACGGCTAGCTGTTTTGCGTCACGCTACTAGTAAAATTCGCAGTGCCGATGATTTATACGACATTGCCTCATTAGGTTTTCGTGGTGAAGCCATTGCTAGCATTGCCTCCGTATCTAAGTTTACCTTACGGACCCGTCAGGAAACGGATACTATGGGCACACGGATTTATATCGAAGGTGGTCATATGGTGGACTGTGATCCATGTGGTACATCGGTGGGTACTTCCATTGAGGTGAAAGATTTATTCTATAACACTCCTGCTCGTAGAAAATTTTTAAAATCTACTCGTACAGAAGCGAATAAGATTCAAGATATGATTGGCAAACTAGCACTGAGTCACACTCATATTGCTTTCAAATGCATTGTAGATACCCGAGTTACCATCATGACACCAGGAAATCATAAGATGGTGGATACTATCGCAGCTCTCTACGGATTTAAAGTTAGTGAAGACGTATTTCCCATTGCTTATGAGGCAGAAGGTATTTATGTGGAAGGTGTGGTCAGCAAGCCAACGGTACTAAAAAGTAGTCGCCAATGGCAGACGACCATCGTAAACCAACGTGTCATTTCCGATAAAGCTATCTACAAGGCTATCGATACGGCCTACCATGCGCTTTTACCGAAAGGTGGCTATCCTTTAGTGGTATTGCAAATTGTTGTTCCGCCAGGGACAGTAGATATCAATGTGCATCCGCGAAAAAGCGAAGTCAAATTCTCCGATGATAAACCTGTCTTTAAAGCCGTGTATAACAGTATTTTACAAGCTTTGGAGCATCCCACTCATCACGTGACTAGCCACCACGAAGAAACGATAGCTACAGCTATCGACTACGATAAAGTATTCACTGGACGTTCTCAAGGGTTTACAGTGATGCGTGAAAAAACAGAGGCTCTCGTGGATACAATCCGTCAAAAGGGATATACTGTGCCACAGCGCACAGTGTATGAACAAAGTAACTTTAACGAATCCCTAAAAGTGGATGAAAACTTTGTGCCTAAAAGTTATACACAGGAAGATAAAGATCGGTTCCGAGCTATTCGTGAATCACGGCCTAATTTGGTGCCAAGTTCTGTAGAGCCATATATGAACCACACTGGAAATGAATCTGTGTCTGGAGTGTTAACTGCATCACAAGGATTAGCAGGTGCTTCTCATGCTGAAGGAGCTATTGGTGTAGATGATTCCTATGTTGCTGATCATGGTAATTCATATAATATTAATGCTAGTAAAACAGCAGCTAACCATGGATTACTACCTATGGGACAAGTGGCATCTTGCTATATTTTGGCGAAAAAAGGCGATGATTTATACATTATCGATCAGCATGCTGCGCACGAACGTGTGCGGTATGACAAGCTATGCAAATCTTCCGAGTCCATTCCTATGCAGGAATTATTGATGCCTATGTACATGGATGTTAGCGAGGAAGAATTAACATTGGCGGAAGAGCAAAGGGATGCTTTGTTAGATTTAGGTTTCCAAGTAGACCAAGGGGGACCAACTTCCTTACGTATTGATGGACATCCTGTGGATATTATTGAAAGCAAAGTTCCAGAGATT
>CAUQLO010000049.1:0-13138 GCA_963518725.1 uncultured Veillonella sp.
AGTTCGGTGAAGAGGCCCATTTGTTAGTCATATGAGACAGCAAATGGGCTTTTTTGAAAGGAGGAACATGAGTCAAAGTTGTATGAATAAAATGGAAACGTTCAAGCCGAGAGTGATGGATTTAGATATGCTGTCTACCACCAAGGTGGAACATGGCACTGTGTATGAGATGAATACATCTCAAGGCAAGGCAAAGATGTATAGTTATCCTGTGTTTGGTGGGGTAGAATTAACTTTCCAAGAAGTGACTATGAAGGAAATTCGTCACAAAGCGAAACCATTGGAAGGTATGTTTGAAATCCATTATTGCAAAGAGGGGCGCATTGAATGCGCTTTCGATAATGGAAAGGTATTATACATGGATGAAAATGATATTTCCGTAGGATGGAAGGAATCACCAAGTTATGTACATTCGACGAAATTTCCAACGTCCTATTACAAGGGCATTAATTTATCCATCTATATTCCTAAGGCCCAAGAGATGGTCAATAAGTTTGTCGGCCATGATTGTATCGATTTACGGGACGTATGTAATCGCTTTTGCCGGGAATTTGAATTTGGTTTTGTCTGCCGTAGGGAATCTCGATTAAGTGAGATTTTTAAAAGTTTGTATGATGTGCCAGAAGCAGTGATGCCCAATTTATTTCAACTGAAATGTATGGAAATCATATTATTGTTAAGCACTATTACATCGGATCATGATTGCTGCATGCCATACTTTGAGCGAAAACATGTAGAAAGCGTGAAACGTATGCACGAATTCTTGATGAATAACTTACACCAAAAACCAACTATTGAAGAATTGTCGAAAACATATGGATTGGCACCGACGGCATTGAAAAAATGTTTCAAAGGAATTTATGGCAGCAGTATTCATCAATATATAAAACATATGCGAATCAAGGAAGCGGCGAAGGATTTAGAAGAAACAGATGATAGTATTCTCATCATAGCGAATCGATATGGTTATGAAAATGCTAGTAAGTTTGCGGAAGCATTTCGGGTTATAACGGGATATAAACCTAGTGAGTATAGGAAGAAAAAGAAAATGTCGGAATGGATTGGCTAGGAGCTTTTTAGAGTAGATTTGAAATTATTAAATCTGATATGATAGCCATAAGCTGATAAAAATTATCATATTTTTAATGGAGGTAAAAACATGGACAGCCTTAAATACATTGTACATTTATTTAACAGCGGTGGGTTTGTAATGTACCCATTAGTCATTTTATCGATTATTGTCATTGCCATTGGAATTGAACGATATTCGTATTTCAAAGCCAATACAGCTTTATTGAAAGAGTTCAGTCATGATGTGTATTTTGCAGTAAAAGAGAATGATTGGGCGAAAGCGAAAGAATTATGTGCAGCAAACCAAACGGCTACAGGTCGTATTTTACATGCAGGTTTAACATATTCTCAAACAGAAACAAGTATGAAAAATGCTTTCTCCGAACAAATGATGATCGAAGCATCTCACTTAAAAATTCATTTGGATTACTTGAGCGCGATTGTAACGATTTCTCCATTGTTAGGTTTGTTGGGTACAGTATCCGGTATGATCGGTACTTTCAGCATTTTGGACAGCGGTTCTGGCGCCTCTGCCATCTCCGGCGGTGTCGGTGAAGCTTTGATTGCCACAGCAACTGGTTTGTTAGTAGCGATTTTATCTTTCTGCGTGTACACATATTTCAGTCATCGTATGGATTCTATCATCAATGATACAGAAACATTATCTGTGGTGTTATTAAATGGTATGAAAGAACAATGGAGTGATTCTCATGTTTCAAAATAGTCGATTAAAAATGAAACCTGAGTTCATGATTGTGCCAATGATTGATATCATTTTCTTCTTGCTAGTTTTCTTCATGATGAACAGTATTGAAACGGTGGCACAAAAGTCCTTGGGTGTACAATTACCACAAGCACAATCAGCAACACAAGTCAAACAAAGTCCTGTGATTTTAACGTTGGATAAAGAAGGTCACATTTTGATTGACTCTAAACCATATAGTATCGATGAAGCTCGTAACTACATCACTAGCAAAGTAGGAGAAAATCCGAATACAGCGGTACTATTACAAGCCGATAAAAATACGCAACATGGATTTGTGGTTGCCATTATGGATATGCTAAAAACGATTGGGGTTAAGAAGTTCTCAATTGCTGCTAGCTAGAAAGGATAACACATGGAACAATATATTTCCTGGAAAAAATCCTACATAATCTCCATTGTGATCCACATTGTCCTAGCTGTCGTGTTGGGTCTTGCCTTGGTATCAGTAGTGGAACACAAACAAACGGAAAATGCTTTTGAAATTGATATGTCCATCTCTGATGAGTTGAAAGCAGCTGCTGGTGGCGGTGGCGGCGGTGGTGGAGTATCCTTCCCACAACCACTTTCACAAGAAGTTGTACAAGCAAAAGTGCAAGCAGCTCAACAAAGTATATCTTCTCCTGTTCCTATTGATGATGCGGTGAATGTACCTACATCTAACAATGCAACGACTGGAGCGAGTGATGGAACATCTAGCAATCAAGGTACTGGTGGTGGATCTGGTGGCGGCAACGGCTCCGGAAGTGGTACTGGTGATGGAGATGGAGTAGGCTCTGGCAGTGGCGGTGGTTCTGGATCTGGTAACGGTGGTGGCAATGGCGATGGTATTGGTACAACATCTGGCAATGCACCATTTGACTGGGCAGGATTTGTAGCGACTGTACAAGCTCAAGCGCAAGGTTCATACCCTCCAATGGCGGTAAAACGTAATTTACAAGGTAGTGTTACAGTGAGTGTAACCATTGATGCAAGCGGTAATATCGCCTCTGTTTCGGCAGGTGGTGGGCCTGGCATATTAAATAGTCACACCCAAGACGTTGTCTATGGTATAGGTAATTATCCAAATGGAAGTGGCGCAGCAGTATCTAACACATTCACGGTGTACTACACGTTGAATGGTGAGGAATAGTGCGTTAGCACGGAAATAATTCAGGAGGAATTATGGATTTAAAGACTTTATTTGACTCCATGTCGGAGGAACAACGTAATATCCAATTAGGCTTTGACACGGCAACACCGTTGACACATGCTTTCACTAGCAAACGTGCTGTCCATGCAGGTCTAAGTGGACGACCTTTGGAAAAAGATGAGGCTCAACGTGTATGGAATGAGTTGATGCAACAGCCCCCAAAGCCGGGACAAATGCAAACAGCGTACATTCACATTCCGTTCTGCCAAACGAAATGTACGTACTGTGGATTCTACCAGCATGCTACGAATCAAGAGGTAGAAGATAAATATGTAGATATGCTATTGAAA
This sequence comes from uncultured Veillonella sp., assembly GCA_963518725.1. GTDB lineage: Bacteria > Bacillota > Negativicutes > Veillonellales > Veillonellaceae > F0422. The sequence goes on from CAUQLO010000049.1 coordinate 3,317, forward strand.
GAGATGCAAATGGCATCAGAACAACCTCGTTTCCGCGATGGTTTGATTCATACGATTTTCATCGGCGGTGGTACACCAACATCTTTATCTGCCAACAATGCAAAACGCATGTTGTCTGCGATCCAACAGTATTTCCCATTGGCCAATGATTATGAATTGACGTTGGAAGGTCGTATTCATGACCTTGTTCCTGAAAAAATGGATGTATGGATGAGCCATGGTGTGAACCGTATGTCCCTTGGAGTGCAATCTTTCCATACGAATGTACGTCGTCAGTTGGGACGTTTGGATGATCAAGAGACAGTAATGTCTCGTTTAGAACAGTTGAAAGCGTATCAGCAATGTTCCGTTATTGTTGACTTAATCTACGGCTTGCCAGATCAAACTATGGATGTGTGGATGGAAGACTTACAACTTCTTGAACAATCTGCGGCTGATGGTATGGACTTGTATCAATTAAATGTCTTTGAAAATAGTGATTTACAAAGCTTAATTGAACGTGGAAAAGTGAGCCCAGCGGCGACAACGAAAGAACAGGCTTTGATGTATGAAGCGGCTGTTAAATACTTGATGAAACGTGATTTCACTCGTTTGAGTGCAGCCCATTGGAGCCGTGCACCACGTGAACGTTCTATGTATAACACAATGGCAAAAGCGGGATACCCAATGTATCCATTTGGCTGTGGTGCAGGTGGTAATTTAGGTGGTTACATGACAATGTTACACCGTGTATTGCCTCCATATGAAGCCCTTGTAGAAGAAGGTAAAAAACCATTCATGGTTCTTATGAAACAATCTGAATTACAAGACTTCTCCAACTACGTGATCAGTTCCTTGGAACGAGGTGTTCTAAATTTAGATGTATTAATCGAAATGGATTCTAAATTAGAAGACTTGCGTTGGTTGCTTGATACTTGGGTAACTCGTGGCTTACTGGAATACAATGGCGTATTATATCGTTTAACAACAGCAGGCGGTTTCTGGCATGTAAATATTACACAAACAGTCATCGAAGCTGTGCAATATATTTTGACTGGTGAAAGCACAATGTTGCATGAAAACATTGCCGCACAAAACCACGGTGGTAAACCGAAAGATCATCCACATGTAGGTGGTCATCCTGAAGGTGTTGCGAAACATCCACAAGGCGCCGGTGGACATCCAGCAGGCATTCCAAAAGGGCATCCAGAAGGAGTCCCAATGGGGGGACACCCAGCAGGTGTACCTAAGCATCCACAAGGGGCAGGCGGACATCCGGCAGGCATTCCAAAAGGGCATCCAGGGGATGTAGAAACTACACGTGCTTATGGCACAGTAGGACATAGTCCGTTTAAGAAAAACATCTAGGTAGTATCTATTACAGGTGAACTCCTACACACCTTACCAAACCAAATATATAAGTTTCCTGTAATAGTTCTATAGCCACTCACTGAGTGGAATCAGATATACCAAATCAAAGTTGATAAGGCGCGTAGCATGCTGTAATACAGTTTAAAATCACTAACTTGATGAGCGTGTAGCATCCGCAAGCCTAGCTTGCGGATGTATATCTGATGCATTTGTATCCGAGGATACAGATTGTAAAGTTGAAATGTCATATACTGAGTATATAAAGTGTATAATAGATAAAGGAGCACATTTCCTAGAAATGTGAAGATATGTATGAAAGCAATCGTAATTTACTCTAGCCGTACAGGAAATACAAAATTAGTAGCAGAAGCTGTAGCAAGCGCATTGCCAGCTGGTACTCCATGTGTAACTGTAAAAGAAGTTTCTGCAGATTTAGCATCCTATGATGTTGTATTCATGGGCTTCTGGGCTGACCAAGGAAATGCAGATAAAGCAGCACAAGCAGTGATCAAAGAAATTACAAATGAAAAGGTAGCTTTATTCTGTACATTAGGTGTTCCACCAGTATCTCCACATGCACAGGAAACAATTGATGCAGCTGCTAAATTATTACCGAACGGACAAGTGCCTGTAGGTACTTTCAAATGCCAAGGTAAAGTAGATCCTAAAGTTATCGAAATGATGTACAAAATGTTCCCAGAAGGACATAGTCATGGCAAAAGTGCTGAACGTGATGCGCGTCATGCACAAGCAGCGTCTCACCCAGATGAAAACGATTTAGCAAACGCAAAAGCATTTGCTGAAGAAGTTGTAGGAAAACTTTAATCGACCCTGTGCCTATCCATAGGGACCACAATCACACATAATGAAAAGAGCCATCTAACCGTGATCATAGTCATGGATAGATGGTTCTTTTCCGATAAAAATTCTTGACGTTTTGGGTATTCTCCTATATAATATTAAACAAGCTTATACAATCGGTACGAGAGACCGAAGAGCGCAACTTGAACCTTTTAAATTAGTCCAGTGAGGCTAGAAAGGGAACATAGTATAGGGAACTTGTCCATCTTTTTGCATGGGTGGATTCTATCACGATGACTAAGACTATGCGACCCCTTGCCTTCTGGCAAGGGGTCTTTTTGCGCAGTAACAGGTATGACAAAGGAGGCTATGATGGGAGAAGTTAGCTTAAAAGGTAAGCATCTGTTGGGACTGCAAGGTCGGTCCAAAGAAGAAATTGAACTCATTTTACGAGTGGCGAAAAAGATGAAACAAATCATCTTGTCTGGGGATAAAAAATACCCTCTATTAAAAGGCAAGGCCATCATCAATTTGTTCATGGAAAATAGTACAAGAACGAGAAGCTCCTTTGAATTAGCTGGTAAATATCTTGGGGCAGATGTCATTAACATTACTAAAAGTGGCAGCTCCATGGCGAAAGGCGAAAGCTTTAGAGATACATTGTTAACTGTGTCCTATATGGGAACGGATGCGATTGTGATGCGTTCTAGTGAAGAAGGATCTCCTTTGTATGCTACAAAATGTGTAGACCCGATTATCATCAATGCTGGTGATGGTGCCCATGAGCATCCAACACAAGCGTTGCTAGATATGTATTCTATTTTAGAACATAAACCTAGCTTAGAAGGTTTAAAAGTAGTGATCGTAGGGGACATCATGCATAGCCGTGTGGCTCGCTCCAATATTTATGGATTAAAAACGATGGGTGCTGATGTACATTTAGCAGGACCTAGAACCTTGGTATACCCAGAACTTGAAAAAATGGGTGTCACTGTCCATCACGATGTGCGAGAGGCTGTGAAAGATGCAGACGTTGTGAACGTACTGCGCATTCAATTAGAGCGAATTAACTCTGCCTTATACCCAACGAACCGTGAATATGCACGTATCTTTGGTATCAATAAATCCGTCTTAGCGAATGCAAAAGATGATGTACTAGTACTACATCCAGGACCAATGAACCGTGGTTTGGAAATTGCTCCAGATGTGGCATACGGTGACGAATCTGTCATTCAAGAACAGGTACGTAATGGTGTGGCTATTCGTATGGCAGTATTATACTTAACAATTATGGGAGGTGACGGCAGTGAGCTTGTTGATTAAAAATGGTACGGTAGTGAATCCGGCAAAGGGACAACATGAGATGGCAGATATTTTAGTAGAAAATGGTGTGATTGCAGCCATCGGTCAAAATTTGGAAGCCCCTCAAGCGGAGGTATATGATGCAACAGGCTTAATTGTAGCACCTGGTTTAATCGATATTCACACGCATTTGCGTGAGCCTGGTCAAGAGGCGAAAGAGGACTTTCACAGTGGTACACAAGCGGCTGCTGCCGGCGGATTTACGCGCATCGCTACGATGGCCAATACGAACCCAGTGGTGGATAATGCAGCTTTAGTTCGTGGATTGCGCAAACAAGCGGAATTGACAGGCGTTGTGAAAGTAGAATTCATGGGCGCTATCTCGAAAGGTCTGCAAGGTAAAGAATTAGCAGAAATGGGAGATATGGCAGAAGCTGGCGTAGTAGGCTTCTCTGATGATGGACATTATGTAGAGAACGCAGCTTTCATGCGTCGTGCCTTAGAATATTCATCCATGTTTGGAAAAATGGTCATCGACCATGCGGAAGAATGCAGTTTAACGTGTGAAGGTCATATGCACGAAGGCATCGTGTCCTACGAAATGGGCGTGAAAGGTCGTCCAGCGGTAGCGGAAGACTTAGCCGTAGCTCGTGACATTATGTTAGCGGAGATGACAGGCGGTCATATTCATATCGCTCACGTGAGTACGAAAAGCGCAGTCGACCAAGTGCGTAGAGCAAAAGCACAAGGCATTAAAGTGACTTGCGAAGTGACGAGCCAACATTTGGCTTTCACAGACGAATATTTACGCGATTATAATGCGGATTTTAAAATGGCACCACCGATCCGCTCGGAAGACCATCGCCAAGCCTTGTTAGAAGCCCTCAAGGACGGCACTATCGATGCGATTATCACGGACCATGCACCGCATGCGTACGAAGAAAAAGACGTGGAATTCTGCTGTGCAGCGAATGGTTTCACAGGACTGGAAACATCCTTTGCGGCAGTGGTGACCCATGTGTTGAAACCAGGTATCTTGTCCATTGATGATATCATCAACTTGATGAGTACAAAACCAGCGCAGTTGATTGGCGTTGATGGCGGTGTCTTAGAAGTGGGTAAAGCGGCAGATATTTCTGTATTATCCCTTGATGAAACTTGGACAGTGGATCGCAATCAATTCTATACACGTGGCAAATCTTGCCCATTCCATGGAATGACAGTCACTGGTAGACCAAAATTAACAGTAGTAGATGGACAAATTGTAATGAAAGACGGGGTTGTAGTAGCGTGAGAGGAAAATTAGTACTTGAAAATGGAACTATCTTCGAAGGTACCTTGTTAGGCGGCATGCCTATCGTTGGCGAAGTAGTATTTAATACGGGTATGACAGGATATCAAGAAATTTTGACAGACCCATCCTATGCAGATCAAATTATTACATTAACCTACCCATTAGTAGGCAACTATGGTGTGACACGTGAAGTGGATCAATCTTCCAAACCGTACTGCAAAGCGATGATTGTGGGCGAATTATGTTCCTTCCCAAGCAATTGGCAAAATGAAGGCGCTTTTGAAGAGTATATGCGCATGCACGGCATTCCTTGCTTATACGATGTAGATACACGGGCTATTACACGTGCTATTCGTAGTCATGGTGTTATGAAAGGTGTGATTTGCCCAATCGATACAGAGCAAGAGAAAATCGATGCGCTCTTGGCGCAACCGTTGGCAACAGACCATATCATGCGTGTCACAACGAAATGGGAAGGCCATCGTGGTAGCGATACAGCGGAGTTCCATGTGGCGGTATACGACTTCGGTATTAAAGAAAATATTTTACAATCCTTGGAAAATGAAGGCTGCAAATTGACCATATTCCCAGCCAACACGAAAGCGGAAACAGTGATGGCTTGCAATCCTGATGGTATCTTCTTGTCCAATGGACCAGGGGACCCAAAAGATGTACCTGAAATTGTAGAAGAAATTAAAAAATTAATCGGTAAAAAACCGATTTTCGGAATTTGCATGGGTCATCAGTTGATTGCTCGTGCCTTTGGTGGAGACACATATAAATTGCGTTTTGGTCATCGTGGATCTAACCATCCAGTGAAAGACTTAGACACAAATCGCGTGTACATTACCTCTCAAAATCACGGCTATGCTGTAGATGAAGCAAGCTTAGAAGGATCTGGCTTGCGTGTATCCCATCGCAGTGTGAACGATGGCACCGTAGAAGGCTTGTTGCATACAGAATTGCCGATTATGTCTGTACAATATCACCCAGAAGCATCTCCGGGACCAACAGATAATGTATACTTGTTTGAACGTTTTAAAACATTAATGAGAAGGGGTTAATCATGGAAAAGAAAAAAGTTCTTGTCATCGGTTCTGGTCCTATTATTATCGGACAGGCCGCAGAATTTGACTACGCAGGCACGCAAGCTTGCCAATCCCTTCGAGAAGAAGGTTATGAAGTAGTGTTGGTGAACTCCAATCCAGCTACGATCATGACAGACCGTGACATTGCGGATCGTGTATACATCGAGCCGATTTCCCTGGAATTTGTCACAGAGATTATCCGCAAAGAGCGTCCTTATGGCGTCTTAGCAACCTTAGGCGGTCAAGTAGGCTTAAATATGGCGGTCGAACTTTCAGAGGCAGGCGTGCTGAAAGAATACAATGTCAAATTACTAGGCACTACCTTAGAGGCTATTAAACAAGCGGAAGACCGTGAATTGTTCAAAGAAGCGATGAAACGCATCAATCAACCAGTGCCAGAATCTGATATTTTCAGCGATGTAGCAGAAGCGGTAGAATTTGCGAACCGCATTGGATATCCTATCATCATCCGTCCTGCCTACACATTGGGTGGTACTGGTGGCGGTATTGCAAACAACGAAGAAGAAATGTATATGATTGCACTTCGTGGTATTAAATTGAGCCCTATCCATCAAATTCTTGTAGAACGCTCTGTAGCGGGCTGGAAAGAAATTGAATACGAAGTGATGCGTGACCGTGCAGACAACTGTATCATCGTATGTAATATGGAAAATATCGACCCAGTAGGGGTGCATACAGGGGATTCCATCGTTGTGGCACCGTCTCAAACATTGAACGATACACAATATCAAATGTTGCGTACCGCCTCGGTGGACATCATTCGCTATCTTGAAATCGAAGGTGGCTGTAATGTGCAATATGCCTTGGATCCATACAGCAATCAATACTATGTTATCGAAGTAAACCCTCGTGTATCTCGTTCCTCCGCATTGGCATCCAAAGCGACAGGCTATCCAATTGCTAAGGTAGCGGCGAAGGTGGCAATCGGTATGACATTAGATGAAATCACCAATGCTGTTACAGGGGAAACAAAGGCTTGCTTTGAGCCATCCCTAGACTACGTGGTAACTAAATTCCCGCGTTGGCCGTTCGAAAAATTCAACTTGGCGGACCGCACATTGGGAACACAAATGAAAGCCACTGGCGAAGTTATGGCTATCGACCGTACATTAGAAGGGTCCTTGCTAAAAGCAATTCGTTCTTTGGAAATTGGTTTAGATCATATTGAATTGAAAAAAATCGCCCATGAAACGCCAGAACAATTGATTGAACGGTTACAATTAGTTGACGATGAACGTTTATATGTCATTGCACAAGCACTTCGCGCGGGAATCAGCGTAGAAAAAATCTGCTATATCACAAAAATTACATCCTTCTTCATCAATAAAATCAAAAATATCGTGATGGTGGAAAAAGATTTAACAGCCAATGGTGTAACTGAAAGTAACCTTCGATTGGCTAAAAAATACTCCTTCCCAGATAAAGTGATTGCTCGCTATGCGAATTGCTCTCCTGAGGACGTATTGGCAAAACGAAATGAATTAAATATTCATCCGACCTATAAATATGTAGATACTTGTGCTGCAGAATTTGAAGCGCACACACCATACTACTACAGTGCGTACGCTACAGAAGATGAAGTAGTGCCACGTGGTGAAAATAGTGTAATCGTTCTTGGCTCTGGTCCAATTCGTATCGGTCAAGGCGTAGAGTTCGACTATTGTTCCGTACATTCCTCTTGGGCATTGCGCAAAGCAGGTATGAAATCTATCATCATCAACAACAACCCAGAAACAGTAAGTACAGACTTTGATACATCTGACAGCTTGTACTTCGAACCGTTGACTGTGGATGATGTGATGGAAATTGTTCGCAAAGAAAATCCAGTGGGTGTTATTGCGCAGTTCGGTGGACAAACAGCCATTAATTTGGCAGGTCCATTGGCAGAACGAGGTGTAAAAATTCTTGGCACATCCGTAGACAGCATCGACATGGCGGAAGACCGTGAACGTTTCGATGAATTGTTGGCTAAGTTAGAAATTCCTCGTCCAGTAGGCGCTTTGGTAACTAGTGATGAAGAAGCCTTAGAAGCAGCTAAACGCTTGCAATATCCATTGATTGTTCGTCCATCCTATGTACTAGGTGGCCGTGCTATGGAAATCGTGTATAATGACCAAGAATTAGATCGTTACATGAAAGAAGCCGTAGTAGCATCGAAAGATCACCCAGTGTTAATCGACCGCTACATGGTAGGCATGGAAGTAGAAGTAGATGCTATCTCTGATGGTATCGATGTCTGCATCCCTGGTATCATGGAACAAGTAGAACGTGCCGGCGTACACTCTGGTGACTCCATCGCCGTATATCCAGCACAGCATTTGTCTGAGGAATTGACAGAACAAATCGTAGACTACACACGTCGCATCGCTAAAGGGTTGAATGTAAAAGGTGTGCTCAACATCCAATACATCGTGGTAAATGGTGAGCTTCATGTCATCGAAGTAAACCCACGTTCTAGCCGTACTGTGCCTTTCATCAGTAAAGTAACAGGTATCAACATGGTAGAATATGCGACACGTATCGCCTTAGGAGAAACATTAGAAAGCTTAGGCTTACCAACAGGCCTAGTGCCAGCTCGACCACATGTGGCGGTGAAAGCACCAGTATTCTCCTTCTCTAAAATGGGCTTAGTAGAAATTGCCTTGGGACCAGAAATGAAATCCACAGGGGAAGTAATGGGCATTGGCCGCACCTATGCAGATGCTTTATTCAAAGCTATCCACGGAGCGAACATGCGCATCCCAGATAAGGGCAATATCTTGATGACTGTAGCAGACCGTGATAAAGAAGAAGCGGCTCGCTTGGCAAAAGGATTTATCGATTTGGGATACCATATTATGGCTACCGGTGGTACAGGCCGTTACTTCACAGAACATGGTGTAAATTGCACAGTGGTTAATAAAATTTCTGAAGGTAATCCAAACTGTGCTGACTTTATTCGAGAAGGTAAAGTGGACTTGATGTTGAATACCTTGACATATGGTAAAAAACCAGAGCGTGAAGGATTCCAATTGCGCCGTTTAGCCGTAGAAATGGGTGTACCATGCTTGACATCCTTAGATACAGCACGCGAAGTATTACACGTAGTGGCAAGCCGTGCTACAGCAGGGGATGCTATCACGGTAGATGCTGTACAAGATTATGAAATGGAGTAATCACGAATGAGTGGATATGTAGAAATGGGTCGAGTGATCCATAATACACAAATAGGTAGCGATGTATGGCGCATGTTAATATATGCACCAAAACAAGCCAAAGAGGCACAGTTAGGACAATTCTGTAATGTTCGCGTCACAGGGGGCACAGCGCCCCTGTTACGCCGCCCTATTAGCTATGCTGGCTTTGATGCAGAGGCGGGCACAATCGACTTGTTGTACCGTGTAGTAGGCAAAGGGACAGAGTTGATGACGAAATTGCAAGAAGGGGATACCTTAGATTGCTTAGGACCACTAGGAGAGCCTTTTACAACTGCGGACCGCATGCTATTAGTCGGTGGTGGCGTAGGGATTGCGCCCATGTTATGCATCGCAGATCGATTAGAACCGGGCCAAGAAGCCCATGTTATCTTGGGATTCCGCAATGAAAGTGAATCTTTCTGGGCAGACTTGTTCAAAGATAGCCCTGTGACAGTGCATATCACCACAGATGATGGTTCGTTAGGTACAAAAGGATATCCGACGACAGTGATGGAAACACTGATGAAGGAACATCATTTTGATGCAGTATTAACGTGTGGACCAACGCCGATGATGAAAGGTGTGGCTGCTGTGGCACAAACTATGCAGGTACCATGCCAAGTCTCCTTAGAGGAACGCATGGGCTGTGGAACTGGTGGTTGCGTGGGCTGTGCGTGCCAAGGTAAAAGTGGCAAACGCTATAAAGTGTGCAAAGATGGTCCCGTATTCCCCGCTGAGGAGGTGTTTTTCTAATGGCAACAGTAGATCCTAGATTAGCCGTAGAGTTTTG
>CAUQLO010000050.1:0-12052 GCA_963518725.1 uncultured Veillonella sp.
CGCATTGTTTCCTTGCCCACTCTACCATCTGGAGTTAACCCGTGTTCTTTCTGAAAGACGAGTACTGCGTATTCTGTATTATTCCCAAACACACCATCAGCTGTATCCAGCAAATAGCCTTGGGCTACTAACAACGCTTGTAACTCTTCTACCTCTTTACCTCGATCACCACGTCCTGATGTTGCCAAAGCTGTCACCATGGAGCACACCAAGAGGAGGATCGCTATGAGAGTTATTTTTTTCACGATGTTCACCTCATATCTAAATGCTTATACATTTTACCATTTTTTGGGAGATACGTCAAAAAAACGGGCCTTTTTTAGCACTTTACTACCACTTAGACCCCATTTTTACCCCTTTTTTCCCACATGTAGTAGATATATGTACCCACAGGAAATTTTACATACTATATATGCACCCGTAAATGACCAAAATACCTCATTTTCTATAGTAAATATGCATATACATAGGGGTTCTATACTAAATTGGCATAATAGATCATTTCAATATGGTGTGATACAAAAGTTTTATGTATTAAAAATGGTCATAATAAAAAAGCTCACTAAAATAACTAAACATCATTCAAGTGAACTTTTTACACTACATATTTACAATTAAATTGTTTAAAATGCCGTAATTGTTGCAAGCAATCCAAAGATGACTCCCGGCAAGTTTGCTGCTGACAAGGGATAGTCCTTTTTCTCTTTTAAAAGTCCATAACTTGTCCATATTGCACAGTTAATCGTCGCTGCCAACGGCTGCAGAAAAAATGTTTTATGCCCAGCCAAGTTTCCCATTATTTGTGGAACATAAGACACATACATAATTACTGAAAGTATTGTTCCAATCCATCCTAGAATTTTTAAATTTTTTTCACTCATTTTATTTTCTCCTATTTTCTAAGTTCAATTAACTTGTATGCTTTAGTAGTTTATCACAAAATTATAGAAAATCAATACTTAAATTAAAAGCTGTAATGAAAGTTCCCTTTCACTACAGCTTATATAGAGCCTCTACTCTCTATGAAGTATGCAATTAAATATGTTGTCCTTTAATCATATCGTATTCAGATACAGCCACTGTATGTTTACGGCCTGCTAGGCGCAATACTACATAGCCCAAGATACCTGATACGATAGATCCTACGAAGATACCTACTTTTGCCATTTCTTGCGATTCCCCTGGTGGGAATGCTAGCAAGGATACGAACAAGCTCATGGTAAATCCGATACCGCAACAAAGTGCGATGCCATACACTTGTAACCAGTTAGTTTGAGCTGGCATTTCTACTAGTTTTGATTTCACTAGCAAGAATAAGGTACCAAATACCCCTATTTGTTTACCTAGTACTAAGCCCACTGCAACACCAAGAACAACTGGATGAGCAAAGCTTTCTAAGGTAAATCCGTGGAAAGATACGCCTGCGTTGGCAAAGCCAAAGATTGGGATGATGAGATAGGTCACCCAATTACTCAATGTATGCTCCCATTCAGACAAGGGCGATACATGGCGTCCATCGCGAATACCATGGAATGGAATGAAAGCGGCTAAGATAACGCCTGCTAATGTGGCATGTAGACCAGATTTGAATACGCAGAACCACAAGCCAAAGCCCAATGCTAAGTACGGAATTGGTCGCGTATAGTTCATGCGGTTTACGTACTGTAACATGAATACGATAATGGCAGCCACGAATAAGTAAAAGAAGTTCAACTCCGCTGTATAGAAGAAAGCAATGATGACGATGGCCATCAAGTCATCCATAACAGCTAAGGTGGTTAAAAATACTTTCATCGCAATCGGAACTCGATCTCCTAAGAGAGACACGATACCAATGGCAAAGGCGATATCCGTGGCTGTTGGAATCCCCCAGCCATGAATAAATTCTGGATGGTATCCTACGATGAAGTAATAGATTAATGCTGGCATCAAGAGTCCAAAGAAGGCTGCAATACCTGGCAAAAATCGTTTCGCATTCGTATTTAATTCACCGGCAATCATTTCCCGTTTTACTTCAAGTCCTACGAACAAAAAGAATATCGCCATGGCCACATCATTAATCCATAGTTCAATGGATAGTGGTCCCAATTTGGCATGAAGTAAGGAGTGGTACAAGCTTTCTACCGGTGAGTTAGCTAAGAGCACCCCTACCACAGCAGCAACAAAGAGTAGTACGCCCCCTGCCGATGGTGATGTAAAAAAAGATACAATTCGATTCATACAATTACCCCTCTACATATGTAATTTATAGTATTGAATAAGTAAAACTGTCTTTTGTTATTATATCACTAAATAAAGTTCATATCTATCGAAATTTTTCAATATCCTTTATGTATACAAAATCCAATGTCATTTCTATACTGCATTCCTTCAAATTGGATTGTCTCCACCCGTGCATAGGCTTTAGTCCTTGCCTCTTCGAGGGTATTTCCTAACCCTACTACGCCTAACACACGACCACCGTGGGTTACAAATGTAGCATCCCCTACATCTTTCGTGCCTGAATGGAACACTAAGGTATCTTCTGTGAAAGTACTCACATCTCCTGTAATCGTATCTCCCTTGTGTGAACCACTAGGATATCCTTGAGATGCCAGCATCACGCACACCGCCGTCTGGGATGACCATTCTAGTGTCATCTCACCTAGATGTCCCGTCGCCGTCGCATAGAGCACACGGCCTAAATCGGTCTGCAACAGTGGCAGTATGACTTGTGTTTCCGGGTCTCCAAAACGAGCATTAAACTCCACTACTTTAGGCCCTTCGTCGGTCAACATCAAGCCTACGTACAAACAACCCATATAGGGAGTCCCTCTCTGTTGCATAGCTTTCACAATGGGATGCACGATAGTGTCTAGAATTTGTGTCCGTAGTTCTTCGGTCGCCATCAACACCGGTGCATAGGCACCCATGCCCCCTGTATTGGGCCCCTCATTGGCATCAAATATGCGCTTATGATCTTTAGCGCATACCATGGGCACCACATGCGTACCGTCCACAAAACACAGAAAGGACAGCTCCTCTCCGTCCATATATTCCTCTATGACAATCGTATCGCCATCGCCTTGTAGGAGTTCCTCTACTACTTCTTCTGCCTCTGTGAAAGTCTCGCAAATGGTGACTCCTTTCCCTGCTCTGAGTCCATCTGCCTTAATTACAATCGGCAAGCCCCATGTACGAACCACATCTTTCGCTGTATTCACATCGGAACACACTACATACTTGGCTGTAGGAATGTTATACTCCGTCATTAAATCTTTTGCGAATGCCTTTGACCCTTCTAATTGCGAAGCCTCTTGGGATGGACCAAAAACGGGAATCCCTGCCTGATGTATGACATCGCTCAAGCCAACAACCAGAGGAGCCTCTGGTCCAATGACCACTAAATCTATGTGCCAGTCTAGTAGTTGTGACACGACTCTATCGAAATCAGTCCAATCTATATCGGCCACGGTGGCGCTAGAGGCTATAGCATCACTACCGGGTATGGCGTAAACTGCTGTCACAGAGGGACTGTGACCTAATTTCCATACCAATGCATGTTCTCTGCCTCCACTGCCGATAACACAAACTTTCACGATGATCACCTTCCCTCTGCATCAGTTTGAGTCTTAACGATACGCACCGTCTGTCCATCTACTCGCAATGCATCTTCACAAAATAAGCGTACTACATTGGGATAGATACGATGTTCTTCTTGTAAAATTCGTTCTGACAAAGTGTGTACTGTATCGTCTGGATAGACTTCCACCTTTGCCTGTTGTATGATGGGCCCCGTATCGACTCCCGTATCTACAAAGTGTACGGTACAGCCAGCTTCACTGACACCTGCCTCTAGGGCTTGACGTTGCGCCTGCAGACCTCTAAACTGTGGCAGTAATGAGGGATGTATATTTAAAATCCGATGGTCGTATGCATTGACAAAGGTCGGCCCCAGTATGCTCATAAACCCCGCTAGAATGATGCCTTCTACTGCATAGGGTCTTAGCACATCTAATAGGGCAGTATCAAAGTCATCTAAGGAGCTGTAGTCCTTTCTTCGTACCACATGAACAGGAATCTTCCACTGTTCCCCCAGTTGGACTAACCTAGCCTGTGGCTGATCGCACACAATCACCACAATGTCCGCCGGAATCGTGCCCTCTTGTATGGATTGGTAAATGGCTTCTGCATTCGACCCTCGTCCGCTCCCAAAGATAGCTAAACGCTTAGTCATGAAAGGCCTCACCGACGATGGTTACTTCCCCATCTCCTTCTGTAACAATGCCAATGGAATAGACTTTCTCATGCTCTGTTTCTAATACTTCCACCACACGTTCTACTAGTTCTGGTTTCACTACTAGGACCATGCCGATGCCCATATTGAAAGTATGATACATTTCTTTGGATTCTACATGGCCCCATTCTTGTAAGAGCCTAAAAATTGGTAATACGGGCCACGCATCACTGTTGATCATCACCCCTAAGCCTTTTGGTAATATGCGAGGAATATTATCGTAAAAAGATCCACCCGTAATGTGTGCCATCCCTTTCACCAAGTTTTCTTCTAATAAAGGTAATATGGGTTTCACATATAATTTCGTTGGCTCTAGTACCTCTTCTCCAATGGTTCGCCCCAACACATCTATATAGGTATCTAATGGAATTTGCTTGTGCTCTAACACAATACGACGCACCAAGGAATACCCATTGGAATGCAGTCCCGATGAGGGCAAGCCTAAGACAATGTCGCCGGCTTCAATAGTTTCCCCTGTGACACACCGCTCTCGATCCACAATGCCCACCGCAAAGCCTGCTAAATCGTAATTGCCATCGCCATAGAAACTAGACATTTCTGATGTTTCTCCGCCGATGAGGGCACAACCCGATGCTTCACAGGCCTCACTAATACCGTGGATGATACTTTCAATATGATCATGGTCAAGTTTTCCCACTGCAATGTAATCTAGAAAAAACAAGGGCCGTGCCCCTTGCGCCACCACATCGTTAACGCTCATAGCCACACAATCTTGTCCAATCTGGCGGTGCTCATTGAGTAGGACAGCAAAACGAATTTTTGTCCCCACCCCATCAGTACTAGATACGAGGACAGGTTCTTTCATGTTGTGACCTGCTAGGGAATAGAGCCCGCTAAAGCCTCCCAAGGACCCTAGCACACTAGGTGTAAATGTGCGCTCTACGCGCTGTTTAATATTCTTAATTAACTGATTTCCTGCTTCTACATCAACCCCTGCATCTAGGTATGTAAGTGGTGTTTGATTCAAAGACATAGGTAACTCCTTTTCTACTCTTCCGGGATAGGACTTGTATACATTCCATCAAAACAAGCCCTACATAATGGGTGCGATTGCACATGCAACAAGGATTGTTTACAACCTCTTGGGGATAGAAAATATAATCGATCTGCTTGAATATAACGACGAATGTCATCCACTGATAATTGGTGAGCCAGTAATTCTTCTTTACGAGATGTGTCAATGCCGTAATAACAAGGATAACGTATGGGCTCAGAGGTAAGACATAGGGACACTTCCGTCGCCCCTGCCTGTCGCAACATGTAAACAATGATTTTGCTAGTGGTCCCTCGCACGATGGAATCGTCGATGAGAATCACTCGCTTACCCCGTACCACCTCAGGTAGGACCTCAAACTTTTGGCGCACACCTCGTTCTCGCTGGTCTTGAGTGGGTCTAATGAAAGTTCGCCCCACCTTGGGACGTCTGCGCAACCCTTCCACATAGGGGATCTCGGACTCCTGCGCATAGCCTTTTGCTCCTAAGGTACCAGAACTAGGGATAGGCATCACCAGGTCCGCTTCATACCGAGTTTCTCGCGCCAATTGCCGTCCCATTTCGAACCGAGCCTCTCCCACAGGCTGCCCATCGATAATGCTATGAGGACTGGCAAAATATATATACTCAAATACACAAGTGTGAGGACTCCTACCAATCTGTACGTCCCTATTGATGATTTCCTCGTCTTTAGTCTGCCCTTTTTCTATAGTTTCCTCGTCTTTACTCAACCTTTTTTCTACGGTTACATACGCCGAATCTCGTAGCCCTTCTTTGCCAATACAGACGATTTCTCCCGGCTTCACATCCCGTATGAAAGTCCCTTGTACCGCATCTATGGCACAACTTTCAGAGGCCACCACAAAACCTTCCGGTGTGCTACCTATGCAAAGCGGTCGATATCCCATTGGGTCTCGGACCGCCAACAATTCTGAGGTAGTTAGTATTACCAACGAGTATGCCCCCATAACGTGGTGCGCCATATCTTGCAGTGCATCTACAATAGTACTACAGTGGGACCGAGCCAACCATTGTATGAGCACTTCCGAGTCCATAGTTGTTTGAAATTGGACTCCCTCTCGCTCTAATTTCTTGCGAAGAGGTCCTCCATTCATTATAGTTCCATTATGAGCCAATGCAATAGGGCCAAACTTCGAATCCATCACTAAGGGCTGTATATTCTGTGCGCTATTGCCCCCTGATGTAGAGTACCGTACATGACCAATACCTGCATGACCTGTATGATCTGCATAGCTTGCCTGATCTACATGACTTGTATGGCACACGCAATCTACGTGACCCATATGCTCCACTGGAATGACTGCACCTGCGAACACATTGTGGGAAAATACTTCTCGTACAAGGCCCAGCCCCTTGTGACAGGTGAATCCGTTCTCCTCTGCCACTACGATGCCACAACTTTCTTGCCCTCTGTGCTGTAATGCCAATAGACCTTCATATATATAGGTACCCACTGGTACCGTTTTGTCATAGATGCCAAAGACACCACATTCTTCTTGCCACTTGTCTAGTATACTATCATATGCCATGACGACTCCCACCCTACTCTAGGGATACTATTATAGTCATATCAAATCTACCTTTATTATAACTTGCTCAACACCTATCTTCAACAATAGATATTTCTTTTGAAGTTCATCCTATTTCTTTGTATACTATAGATAAGAATTATCGTGTTACATTCTCGTGTTAATAAAAGTACTATAAGGAGCTCCTATGGGAATCTATCGTTTATATGTCACACAACGATACGCCACAACATCACAGCAACTACGTCAACAACTAGCGGACGATCTACACATCTCCGTCACGCACCTGAGCGTGTACGATCGATATGATGTAACGGGTGTATCCAAAGAAGAATTTCTCCAAGCGACGACCACCATTTTTTCTGAACCGCCTATGGAAACCGTCACTTTCTCCTTGCCATTACAGGACACCGATACAGTGATTGCCGTGGAATCTATGCCTGGCCAATACAATGCCCGAACCGAGGCTGCAGAGCAATGTTTGTCTCTCCTCACATCGCACATGAACAGTACCGTCCGTACGGCCTGCGTATACGTCTTTTCGGATGCCCTTTCTACGGACCAAATCGATCGCATTCGAGCCTACCTAACTCGCTCTATCGACGATTGTGAAAGTTCACTAGACCTTCCTACCACCTTAACACAGGAAGTCCCCACTCCTGCACCTATAGGCAAACTAGACCACTTCCTATCCATGGACCATGAGGCACTGCTGGCTTTGCATCAATCTTTACAACTGGCTATGACCATAGAGGACCTAACCATGGTGCAAGCCTACTTTCAAGAGGAGCGACGAAATCCGACCATTACGGAAATTCGTGTATTAGACACCTATTGGTCCGACCATTGTCGTCACACCACATTCCACACGGCACTGACGAACATCACCTTTGATGATTCGCCTTTCACAGCCCCTATAAAAGCTACCTATGAACGCTACCTATGTAGTCGTAAGTTATGGGGCAAGGACCATTCCACAGTGCCTACCTTGATGGATATGGCCACCCTATCTATGAAAGAGTTGCAACAACAAGGGCGATTGGAAAACCTCGATGTATCTGATGAAGTGAATGCTTGTACTATCCGTGTGCCCGTCACTGTGGATACTAAGGAAGAAGAATGGTTGCTGTTTTTCAAAAACGAAACCCACAATCATCCCACAGAAATTGAGCCCTTTGGCGGTGCTGCTACCTGTTTAGGTGGTGCCATTCGGGATCCCCTCAGCGGTCGTTCCTATGTATACCAAGGAATGCGCATCACTGGATGCGCCAATCCTTTACAACCTTTCGAGTCTACCTTAGCAGGAAAATTGCCACAGCAGTATATTACAACTAATGCGGCCAAAGGGTTTTCCTCGTACGGCAACCAAATCGGTGTTCCTACCGGTGAAGTGCGTGAATATTACCATCCTGGTTATGTAGCAAAACGATTAGAAGTGGGCGCCGTCATCGGCGCTGCTCCTCGTTCTTCTGTACACCGTGAAAGTCCCACAGACGGCGACCTCATCATTCTCTTAGGTGGGAAAACAGGTCGTGATGGCTGTGGCGGTGCCACTGGTTCCTCAAAAACACATACTTTGCAATCCATCCATCAATGTGGAGCTGAGGTACAAAAAGGAAATCCCCTAACGGAGCGCAAACTACAACGTCTATTCCGCATTCCAGAAGTCACTGCCTGCATCAAGCGGTGCAACGATTTTGGTGCTGGCGGCGTAGCCGTAGCTATCGGAGAATTAGCCGACAGTTTACACATTAACCTCAGTCGAGTTCCCACGAAATATGCTGGCTTAGACGGCACAGAACTCGCTATTTCTGAATCGCAAGAACGGATGGCTTGCGTCATAGCCCATAACCAGTGGGACACCTTTCAAGCCTATTGTGAATCAGAAAATATTGATGCCACCATTGTAGGCCACGTCACTCAAACAGGACGACTTGTGATGGAATGGAACGGCGACATAATCGTTGACCTACAACGTCAGTTCTTAAATAGTAATGGTGCAATACAAGAAGCAACAGCTCATGTTGTGGCGCCAGAGCCAGCGACAGCTCATGTAGTAGCGCCACAGCCAACTAGCATGGTCGTTACACAAGCTATTCCTAGTACTACATACCCTATACCTAGCACTACACAATCTATATCTAGTGCGACACAAACTACACCTAGCGCTACACAGTCTCTACCGATTAAATTCGTAGAAAATCTACTGACACAACGCTTTACACAAGCCCTAGCACAGCTGAATACAACATCCCAACAAGGGCTTGGCGACATGTTCGACAGCACAGTAGGTGGCAATACGGTATTATTGCCTTTCAGTGGACAACATCAAAAAACACCAGTCCAAGGGATGGTCGCCAAACTCCCTGTCCTGCATGGCAACACGACTACGACAAGTATTATGACCCATGGATTTGACCCGTACCTATCGGAATGGAGTCCTTACCACGGGGCTCAATATGCAGTACTCCTTAGCGTTGCCAAAATCGCTACTCTCGGTGGAGATATCTCAAAGGTGTACCTTTCTTTGCAAGAATACTTTGAAAAGCTACGAAGTCCCACCTCTTGGGGCAAAGTTGTATCCTCTCTATTAGGAGCCTATGAAGCTCAACGACAACTGGGTATTGCCGCTATCGGTGGCAAGGATTCCATGAGTGGTACCTTCCTAGACATGAATGTACCACCTACGTTGATTTCCTTTGCGGTCACAACGGAATCCATTGATCACATCATCTCACCACATATAAAAGGGCCGAACCACCATGTCCTATGTCTACATATGCCGGAATTAGCAGATGGTACCCCAGACTGGCAAACCTTCCGTAATCATGCCCACACAGTGCGCACTTATAATCAAAGGGGTCATATCTACAGTGCCTACGTAGTGGAACAAGACGGCATCGGTCCTGCCCTTGTGAAAATGTGTTTAGGCAACAACATAGGCTTAGATTTTGATTTACATAGAATACATAAATTATATGGTATGCTATTCCACCCGCTCCGAGGATCTATCCTCATCGAGGTAGATTCGTCCACTAGTGAAGCTTTGCAAACCTTGCCGCATGTGTATTCCATTGGGGTTACCCACGACGAACCAACTTTCACCTTCGGCACTACTAGAATCTCCTTAGACACCTTGTGCACTGCCTATGAAAGTGGCTTGTCCAGCGTGTTTCCTATCCGCAATCAGGAACTGTCACAGCACTATGGTCTAGAAGGTCTACGTAAATCTCCTACCCCTAGTATAAATAATCTACAGAGACCTTTAGCATATGGTACAGATACTACAAGTATGCATGCTACACATACTGCAAAGAATCTAGACCAATCTTCTGTCTCTCCTGCGAAACAAATAATTCACACTAAGAACTCTACCAATGATGTCGCCAAAAAGAGTCCTCTACATACCCCTCGTCCTATAGTTTCGTCTAAACCAAGAGTTCTCATCCCCATCTTTCCTGGTACCAATTGCGAGTATGAAACAGAACGAGCTTTCACCATGGCCGGTGCTATTGTAGAATCATTAGTACTACGAAACAGAACGAGTCAAGAGTTACAAGAATCCATCCTAGCTCTCACACAAGCCCTAGATCGTTCTCAAATGCTTTGCTTAGCTGGTGGTTTTAGCTGTGGCGATGAACCGGCGGGATCTGGAAAGTATATAGCCACACTATTTAGAAATCCATACTTACAGGAATCCCTCTCCGCCTTATTATATGAGCGCAAAGGATTAGTCTTAGGCATATGCAACGGCTTTCAAGCTCTACTTAAATTGGGACTATTGCCAAGTGGTCAAATACAGCCACTCACCGAACAGATCCCTACATTGACATATAACACCATGGGGCGACACATTTCTTGCATGGTCCATACCAAAGTGATATCTACCGCCTCACCTTGGCTCAGTCAATGTCACATCGGCGATATCTATACAGTTCCTATTTCACACGGCGAAGGTCGATTCGTGGCTACCGATGACCAGTTGCAAACACTCCTTCGGAATCAACAAATTGGCACCCACTATGTGGATCCGCAAGGGCAACCATCCTATGACCTTCGTTGGAATCCTAACCAGTCTATGGGCTATGTTGAAAGTGTACTAAGCCCTGACGGTCATGTATTGGGCAAAATGGCGCACATAGAACGTGTGGGATATGGAGTGCATAAAAATATAGAGGGACAATTGGTTATGCCCATCTTTGAGTCTGGGGTGCAGTATTTCAAGTAATCTGTTAGAGTTTCTCATAATAAGAAAAAAGAACTGACACTAGTTGCTAGCATCAGTTCTTTTTCTTTTCTAGGACTCTATCTTAACCAACTTCTGGTTCTAATAAGCCATATTTGCCATCATGACGGCGATATACCACATTCATTGTTTCTGTTTCTTCATTGAAGAACATAAAGAAGTCATGGCCTAGTAAATTCATTTGCAAAATTGCTTCCTCTACCCCCATAGGGCGTACAGTAAAGTTTTTACGACGAACTACTTCTAGCTCTTTTTCTTCTGTCACTGGTTCTACTGGTGCCACATCCACACGGAATCCAGTTTCTTTACGGAAACGTTTCGCTAAGCGAGTTTTATATTTATGGATTTGACGAATGATCTTATCCACTACTAAATCGATGGCAGCATACATATCTTGATGGCTTTCTACACCACGTAAGACGATACTTTCTACAAAGCAAGTTACCTCTACTTTGCGTTCTTCTTTTTCCACGGATAATACAACTTGTACAGTCACTGGTGTTTCGAAATAACGAGATAATTTGTCTACTCGCTTTTCAATATATTCACGTAACGCTGCTGTCACTTCAAGATTTTTGCCTCGTACTGTTAATTTCATAGTGCTCATCCTTTCTGTGTTACTAAAATAAGTACCATGTTTATATAATTCTACAGAGACCTACAAAACTCCTTTTTATATTTCAAAATTTTTTTATTTTTTTGACCTCCTTTAATGCCAGCCATCATGTTGTCTTACCCCAAAGTTTTTTCAAACAACTTTAAAATTCAATGAGTCCAGTATTTAACTAAACTCATTACTATAAAAACCAACTTATTTTATCCTAGTAGTTTAGATATAAAAAACTTAGGATCTCCTACTAGAGGGGATCCTAAGCTTTCTAATGAGTTATTCTTATATTTTATGAGTTAAGCTTTATATACGTTAGCCGCTTGAAGACCACGGTTGCCATCTACAATGTCAAACT
>CAUQLO010000051.1:0-11928 GCA_963518725.1 uncultured Veillonella sp.
TAGCACCAGGATTTATTGAAACAGCTATGACAGATGTATTACCTGAAAAAATCAAAGAAGGTATTGCAGCGACCGTGCCACTAGGCCGTATGGGTCAACCAGAAGAAATCGCTGGGGTGGTAACATTTTTAGCGTCTGACTTTGCACGTTATATTACTGGCCAAGTTCTCAATGTAGACGGCGGAATGGTGATGTAAAAGCAAGATCCTATAGATAGATTACGTGAAAGGAGGTGTACGGAATGAGCACATTTGACAAAGTAAAAGCTATTGTTGTTGAACAATTGGGCGTTGACGAATCTGAAGTGGCGATTGACTCCACTTTCATCGATGATTTGGGCGCTGACTCTCTTGACATCGTTGAATTGATCATGGCATTTGAAGAGGAATTCAATATCGAAATCCCTGATGATGTTGCTGAAAAAATCAAAACTGTAAAAGACACAGTTGATTACATCGATTCTACAAAATAAGGCTTAGCACTTATGCACCACTACAGGGGGCAAGGCCCCCTGAGTGGATTTGCACATAGGAGGAATTATAGTGAAACTCCCTGAACTTAGAATAGGGAAATTGGTAGCCAAAGTACCGGTGATTCAAGGTGGCATGGCAATCCGATTGTCTACAGCTCGCTTGGCAGCAGCGGTTGCAAATGAAGGTGGTATCGGCCTGATTGCAGCATCTGGCATGCCCTTTGATGAATTGCGATACGAAATACAATTAGCAAGAAAATTATCGCCTACGGGCATTATTGGTATAAATGCAATGGTAGCCGCTACAGAATTTTTGGGCCTTGTGAAAACGGCCATTGAAGAGGGGATTGACCTCGTTGTAGCTGGCGCTGGATTCTCCAGAGATATGTTTGCCTTAGGACGTGAGTCTGGTACACCGATTGTACCGATCGTATCCACGCCTAAATTAGCGCGCATCTCTGAAGGATTAGGAGCTTCTGCAGTCATTGTGGAAGGTTGCGAAGCAGGTGGTCACTTAGGTACAGATCGCTCTTCTCGTGAATTAGTACCAGAAGTAGTGGCAGCTGTTAAAAATATTCCGGTTATCGGCGCAGGTGGCGTTTTAGATGGTGCGGATATTGTGGAGATGTTAAAACTCGGTGCTAGCGGTGTACAAATGGGTAGCCGTTTTGCAGCTAGTGTGGAGTGTAACGCCTCTGATGAATTGAAAAAAATGTATGTTCGCGCAGATGCGCCTGACGATATTGTCTTGATTCAAAGTCCAGTAGGTCTTCCAGGACAAGCGTTGCGCAACAAGTTTGCGGAAACAGTGTTAGACGGTACAGTGCCGCCTCCTACAGAATGTCATCGATGCTTAAAGCATTGTTCACACAAATTCTGTATTATTAAAGCGCTTTCACGGGCACAACAAGGTGACGTGGAAACGGGCTTGGTATTCTCAGGTAATAATATGCGTAAAGTAGAGTCCATATTACCTGTTAATGAAATTTTTGCTCGCCTCATTTCTGAAGCGGCAACCATTGATTGATGAAATATAAAGAGGTGGAATCATGGAAAGACGTGTTGTTATTACTGGTTTAGGTGCCGTAACACCTGTGGGAATCGGTAAAGATGACTTTTATAATGCATTGTTGCGCGGTGAATCCGGTATCGGTCCTATTACTCGTTTTGATGCGAGTGACTATGCCACTCGTATTGCAGGGGAAATCAAAGATTTCGACCCTACACAATTTGGTATCGATAAAAAAGAAGCGCGCCGTATGGACCGCTCCGCTGCATTCGCTATTGCAGCAGCAGTATTAGCACAAAAAGATGCAGATTTAGATTTAGATAAAGAAGAGGCAGACCGTTGTGGTACTGTAGTGGGTACTGGTATCGGCGGTATCGACTCCATCCACGATGTATATGTAACTTTATTTGAAAAAGGCCCAGGCCGTGTGAGTCCTTTCGCAGTACCTATGATGATTGCTAACATGGTATCTGGTCGTGTATCCATTCAATTGGGATTGAAAGGTCCTGTAGAAACGGTTGTGACAGCTTGTACATCTGGTACAAATGCCATCGGCGAAGCGTTCCGCATGATCGCACATGGTCAAGCAGACGTAATGTTTGCAGGCGGTACAGAAGCAGCTGTATCTCCAGCAGCAGTGGCAGGCTTTGCTTCTATGAAAGCTATGTCTACTCGCAACGATGAGCCTACAAAAGCATCTCGTCCATTTGCAGCTGACCGCGATGGTTTCGTCATGGGCGAAGGTTCTGGTATGATCGTATTGGAAGAATTAGAACATGCAAAAGCACGTGGTGCACATATTTACGCAGAAGTAGTAGGCTATGGCACAAACGGCGATGCATATCATATTTCTTCTCCAGCTCCAGGTGGTACACAAGCTCGTAAATGTATGGAATTAGCATTGAACGATGCAGGTATCAAACCTGAAGAAGTTGACTATATCAATGCTCATGGTACATCTACATCCATTAACGATGCAAATGAAACATTGGCAATTAAACAATTATTCGGGGACCATGCTAACAAATTAGCAGTGAACTCTACAAAATCTATGACAGGTCACTTGTTGGGCGCAGCTGGTGCTATCGAAGCGATTGTTATGGCAATGGCTATTGAAACTGGCAAAGTACATCCAACGATTAACTTAGACAATCCAGATCCTGAATTGGACTTAGATTATGTATCTGAGGGTGCTCGCGATATGAAAGTAGACGTAGCTCTTTCCAACTCTTTTGGCTTTGGTGGACACAACGGTACTATCGTTGTTCGTCGATATGAGGCATAATGGTGAGTGCTTCTAATAGTAGCAAAGTAATTAGCAAGGCTCGTGAAGAATTACTTCACGAGCTTATTGCGAGTTTAGGTTTGCCATTACAAAATATCCATACATTACATCGTGCATTGACACATTCTTCCTATGCGAATGAACATAAGTTATCTCATGAACATCACAATGAGCGATTGGAGTTCTTAGGGGATGCTGTGTTAGATCTCATCATAGGAGAATATTTATTTACAACATATCCAGAAATGACTGAGGGTGAACTGACCCGTTTGAAAGCTTGCACCGTGTGTGAAGGCTCTTTGGCTGAATGTAGTCGTACCCTAGGATTGGGGAACTACCTACGCTTAGGTAGAGGAGAACGACACTGTGGTGGTGCGGATCGCAACTCGATTTTAGCAGATACCTTTGAAGCTGTCTTAGGTGCCATCTATTTAGAATGTGGCTACGAAGTAGGTAAGCAGTTCGTTTTGAGTCATTTGCTTGGATATCTCCAAATGGCACTTTCAGGGAAAGTAGGAAAAGATTTTAAAACATTGCTCCAAGAGTTAGTCCAACAAAAGGGGGAATGCGTGATTCAATACCATGTGATTGATGAACAGGGACCGGATCACAATAAATTCTTTACTATGGAAGTTGTTATTGATGGAGTGCCATCGGGCGTAGGTTCTGGGCGGAATAAGAAAATTGCTGCTCAAGCAGCTGCCCAAGAGGCCTATGAAAAACGTATAGCACAATAAGGATTGAGGGGTGGGGAACCACTCCTCTTTCTATGTTAATGGTCGGATAGAATCTATTTTTATAATAGGATAGAATATATTCTTGTGGTAGGATAGAATCTGTTCTCATGGTACAATAGATAGGTATGTACAACTCACAATATAAAAGAGTTGATAATTCATAGAAAATCACATGAAATAGGTAAGATATAGATAAGATATAGATAAGTGATAGTATGAATATACGTACCATATACAATAGAGGAGGCTTATATGAGGAAAGTAAATAAAGAGAAAACTAGATTACTTCCATTTTTTATACCTCATATTGGCTGTCCCCATATTTGTGTATTTTGTAATCAACCACGTATATCGGGGCATCAAGAAATGGTCACGGTAGATACCATCCGCAAGTCTATCCAAGAAACAATCTCTGAACAAGGGCATCAAGGACAATGGGAAGTGGCCTACTTTGGGGGCAGTTTTACTGCTATTCCAAAGGATCTACAGGACCAGTTGTTATCACCGGCTACGGAAGCCTTTCAACAAGGGCTGATTCAAGGTATCCGTTTGTCCACCAGACCCGATGCGATCAGGGAAGAACGATTGAAAGAACTCTATGCTAGCGGTGTGCGTACCATCGAATTAGGTGTGCAAACATTGGAAGAGGATATGCTAGTAGAGGCGAAACGGGGGCATACTGTAGCAGATGTGGAACTGGCATGCCAGAAAATACGGGCACAGGGCATGACCTTGGGTATACAGTTGTTGCCGGGGTTGCCTGGAGAAACGTGGACGACTCTAGTAAATACAGCGGTGAAAGCCGGCCAATTGCAGGCACACCTATGCCGTATTTACCCGGTGATTGTTATTGAAGATACAGAACTAGCAGATCGTGTGCGAGAAGGAACGTACACACCATTGTCACTAGAAGAAGCCGTGGCGTACAGTGCCTTTTTGAAAGACTATCTAGAATGCAAAGGAACTCAGGTTATCCGTGTGGGATTACAAAGTACAGAAGATTTTGATGCAGGACATGGCATCGTAGGTGGCCCCTATGCACCTGCCTTTGGGGAATTAGTGGTGAACCATACCTGGCGCCAACGGATCCAGCAAACAGTGGAAGAACACCTCGAAGTATTTGGTGCAGTTCATGAGGTCAAAGTGCAGTATCCAAGAACTTTCACATCGAAAGTACGAGGGTTGAAGAATAGTAATATAGAGTACTTTACCGATATCTATAGTACAATAGATTGGGAATGGCAACAGCATAAGCAACCTTCCGTAGAAACAGTACAGGTACAAATCGATAGAGTTGTATATAGCCTAATACCATAAGTATAAGATAGAAAGGAAACAGTCATGCAATTATTGCGATTAGAAATGAAAGGATTCAAATCCTTTGCCGATAAAACTGTAGTGTCATTTTCTCCTGGCATGACTGGGATTGTAGGCCCTAATGGAAGTGGTAAAAGTAATATTACTGATGCAATCCGTTGGGTCCTAGGGGAATCGAATGTACGCCATTTGCGTGGACAAAAAGCAGAAGATATTATTTTTTCTGGCACAGAAGCACGTCGTCCTCACAATACAGCAGAAGTCAACTTAATTTTTGATAACAGCGATGGTACATTGGGCAAAGAGTTGGCAGAAGTCGTCATTACACGCCGTATGTATCGCAATGGAGATAGTGAGTTTCAAATTAATAAGCGGAACTGTCGCTTGAAAGATATTCATCTATTATTGGCAGATACAGGGCTTGGGAAAGATTCCATGGCCATCATTGGTCAGAATCGTATTGATGCTATTTTGAACAGCAAAGCAGAAGAACGACGTTTAATCTTTGAAGATGTAGCAGGTATTTCTCGCTTTAAAATGAATAAAGAAGATGCCATTCGCCGTATCCATAGCACTGAGCGCAATATGGAGCGCTTAGACGATGTGATGAGCACGTTGGGAGACCAATTGGTAGACCTAGAAGCAAAGGCGAATGTCACTAGAGAGTACAATACATTGGCGCAACAGAAACGCAGTTATGATGGAGCCATCGCCTTTCATGAGTATAAAACGGCAGATCGCTTATTTACACGTCAGGAAAATGAAAACTTGGCATACCTACGTGAGCAAGAAGAGCTGGAAACTAGTTTAGATACTATCCAAGAGGCCTATAAGGCGACACATGATGAGTTGCAAACATTCCGTGAAGCTCACCGAAGTATGGAAGATGAGTACGCTACCTTACAAGGTAAACTAGGGGAATTGACGGGACAAATCGAAGTAGCGCGTCTAAAAGAAGCCAACATGGTGGAAGAATTAAAAGATGGCGAAGAACGGCTAACAATTTGGAAACAGGAGCTTACGGACAAAGAGGAACAATTGGATCGTGATACGGTGTCTGTGAAAGAACAGGAAAGTACCTTGACAAGTATTGGAGAGGACTTGAAGACAGCCGAATCTGCCTTGCAAAGCACTCGTACCTCTCTAAGCCAAGTGAAATCTGACTTAGAGGGCATGCGTTCTGCAGAGCAACATGCTCATGAACGTCACATTACCATCGTTCGTGAAGTGGAAGAAGCGCGCCATCAGCTTGCTAGGGCGGAAGAATCTGAAGGACAAAAGGCGAATGATGCACAGCGCTTGGCGGACACCTTGCAGGATGTGGCACAATCCTTGTCGCAGGTACAAACAAAGGTGGCAGACCAACAAACAGTTGTGCAAACAGCGAAAACGGCATTAGATAGTGCTCGGCAGTCCTTGCAAAGGTTGGAAGATACACGTCGTCAAAAGAATCAGGAATTGGTGGATACACAGCGCACCTTGCAATCGAAAGAAGGTCGCTTGGAATTATTGCACAACTGGGAAGAGCTCCACGAAGGCTATTTAGAAGGCACAAAACATGTGCTCCAAGCGAAAGAACGTTGGTCATCGCAGATTCGAGGTGCTATCGGCGATGTATTTACAGTGGAAGAAAAATTCTTATTGGCTATCGAAACAGCCTTGGGTGGTGCCATCCATCAAGTCATTACAGACACGGCAAAGATCGCCTCGGAAGCGGTGCAGTACTTAAAACGCACCCAGGGCGGTCGTGTGACATTCTTGCCGATGGATATGGTGAAAGGAAAACGACTAGATCACAAGGCGCTACAATCTCCTTATGTATTGGGCTTAGGCGTGGACTGCATTCACTTTGATGCACAGTACACAGGTGTATTTAATCAATTACTAGGTCGTACTTTGATTGTAGATACCTTGGAACATGGCTTGGCCTTGCAGAAGGAATACCACCAACAGTTACGCATTGTCACCTTAACAGGGGAGCAATTACAGCCAGGTGGTGCCTTAACAGGGGGTGCTACGAAACGCAAGAAGGCGTCCATTTTATCTCGTAAGGAAGAGCAAGAAACGCTGGAAACAGAAATTCGTACGTTGCGAGATACGATGAAAGCTGTACAACAGACATTACGGGATTTGGAGCAGGATATTGAAACTTTCACAGAAAGTACTAAAGAATTGCGCCAAACCTACGAGCAAGAAGAATTGCAATTGCGTAGTTTGCAACAAGAGCAACACCGTGTAGAAGGGGAGCAAACTAGCTTAGGGGGTATGGTTGATACCTATGATCAAGAACTGGAAGAGGCTCGTCAAAAACAAGTGACCTTAACGGAAAAGATTGCTGGATTGGCGGAGGAACTTTCACAGTTGGAGAACCGTGAAGGCCGTCAAGAGCAAATTAATACCTTAGTGACCAAAGAAGGCACCTTGCAAGAACAGGAACGCACAGAAAGTGAAGCCTTGCAAGCATTGCGGTTGCGTTGGGAACAAGCTAGAATGGAACTAGCACAGAGCCAAAAAGAGGTATCTCAATTAGAGGAACAGATCAAAGATAAGCAAATGGATATTGCTAGCCTAGATAGTCGCCTTAGCCAATTAGGGGAGGACGTTATACGCTTAGGCGGTGAACCGGCTTTAGAGTTAGAAGCAGAGAAACAAGCTATAGAAAAACGAGTAGCCACCATTGGAGAATCTCGTAAGAACGGCCAAGAGAAAGTGCGCGAAGGCGAATTGGAATTGACTCGATTGCAAGAGGAGCGGACCCAAAAAGAGCAACGCCAACGGATTGTGCAAAAGAAACTAGTAGACCTACAAGAGGGGTTAACAAAATATCAATTGCAAGGCCAACAAGCATTGGAACAATTGGAATCTTTAGGGTATACTAAACAAGAGGCACAGAATATCCACTTAGGCGGATCTGTGAGCGAATGGAAACAAGAGCAAGCAAATTTAGTAGAGCGCATTGAAAACTTGGGTGCCGTGAACCCGAATGCCATTGCGGAACATGAAGAGGCAGTGGAAAAACTATCCTTCTATGAAACGCAAAAGGAAGATTTGGTCACAGCAAAAGAACAATTAGAAGGTGTTATCGCTGAAATTGACGGAGCTATGTCCGAGCAGTTGCAAGGTGTTCTAGAGGAGATTCGAGAAAAATTCCAGCATGTCTTTTCCCAATTGTTTGGAGGCGGTACGGCGCAAATTGTGGCATCGAATCCAGACTCTATTTTGGAAAGTGGCATCGACTTTTACATTCAACCGCCAGGGAAAAAACGACAACAATTGAGCTTGTTATCTGGTGGGGAGCGAGCGTTGACTGTCATTGCCTTACTCTTTGCCTTGTTGGATTATCGGCCGGCTCCATTCTGTGTGCTCGACGAAGTGGACGCTGCCTTGGATGATGCGAATGTGGAACGATTTAGTCAATATTTGCATAATTTAGGAGATGCCACCCAATTTATCGTCGTTACCCATCGTAAACGGACTATGGAATCTGCCTCTGTCTTGCAGGGGGTGACCATGGTGGAACGAGGGGTATCCCGGTTATTAACCGTGGCCTTTGATGAAGTAAAGGAGAATACTGATTATGGCATTTAGTTTTTTTGACCGTGTGAAAGCGGGCTTAGAAAAGACAAAAAATAATTTTGTAAAAAAAGTAGAAACCATCGTTATCGGCTATGCAGAAATCGATGATGATTTTCTAGATGATTTAGAAGCGACCATGTTGACTGGCGACTTAGGTCCTAAAACTACGACGTATTTGATGAAAGAAATCCGTCGTGGCGTTACGGAAGGGATTATCAACAACACGAACGAAGTGATGCCTTTCATGGAGGAGCGTATTACAGAGATTCTAGGCGCTCAAGAGGAAGTGTTGGAGCTCCATAAACCAGAAGTGATCTTGGTTGTGGGCGTCAATGGCGTTGGTAAAACGACGACCATTGCGAAATTAGCCCATTACTATGCGGAGCAAGGGAAAAAGGTTATTATCGCAGCAGGCGATACATTCCGTGCGGCCGCATCTGAACAATTGTCGATTTGGGCAGACCGAGTGGGCGTATCCATTGTAAAACATAAGGAAGGGGCTGACCCAGCAGCGGTTGTATTCGATGCTTGTGCATCGGCTATTGCAAAAGAGGCAGATTTGGTCATTGTAGATACAGCGGGCCGTTTGCATACAAAAGTAAACCTCATGGAAGAACTGAAAAAAATCGGTCGTGTAGCAGACAAACAAATTCCAGGTGCACCGCATCAAACCTTATTAGTCTTAGATGGGACTACCGGTCAAAATGCAGTGAGCCAAGCAAAATTATTCGGCGAAGCAGTGCCTGTGACAGGTATTGTGGTGACGAAATTAGATGGCACTGCTAAAGGTGGCGTGGTGATTTCTATCAAGGAAGAGTTAGGTGTTCCAGTGCGTTGGATTGGCGTAGGTGAGCAAATGGATGATTTGCGTCCTTTCAATGCGAAAGAATTTGCCAATGCTCTCTTTGACAAGGGAGAATAGCGGACCATGAAAAGAAAGAAATTATATGAATACGTTATGGACCAAAATGAGATGAATGGCTATGGTATCGACGAGGAAGGCATTGAATGCGCCGTAGATATTATGGAATTTGTAGGAGGCGATTTGTACCGGCCCCTCACGAGACTGCTCTTGAGTAATTGGAAGGAAATTGCTAGCCGTATTGAAAGCTACACCGATGAGCAATGGAACTTTGTTCATCGTATTGCAGAGAATATGAAGCGGACCTTAGAACATGACCACGGTGATGAAAGTCATCATTTATCTGATTGTGGTATTGCCATCTTCATCGAAATGTTAGAAGGTGATGACACAGCCACACAAACCTTGCAAGGAGATACGCCAATTACAGAAGAAGAATTGCGCCGTATTCGAGGCAAGGGGTAGCTGTAGATTGTGGAGTAATAGAAATACAACAATAGATGGTAAGTAAATGTGGACATTGTTTCCTATGCCTTACTGAGTCTAGTAATACAATAAACAGATAGCAGATAGTGAAAGAAAAGTTGGATCTTTGATTCAGCTTTTCTTTTTATATCATCTCCACCGTCAGAAGAACAGGCATCGTTGAAGAGTCTCACCTGACTTCTCCTTCTATTCCTCCATCAGTAGGAACGCATGGAGATTTATATATTTGTATCGAACATACAGTACAATAAAATGGACTTTCATGGTATAATATAGAAGTTACTAGATATAGAATTAACAGTGAACTTTCACGATTATAGAGATAGATAAGGAGGGACTATGAGCGGATTGCATCATTTTCCTGAAGAAGGCATACCCTTTCAAGTAGAGGCACCGTATTCGCCCATGGGAGACCAGCCGAAGGCCATCGAGTCCTTGGCGGACGGAATTGAACGAGGGGAATGGGCACAGGTATTACTAGGTGCTACAGGCACGGGAAAAACATATACTATGGCGAAACTCATCGAGGCCGTGCAAAAGCCGACCTTAATCATTGCCCACAATAAAACATTGGCAGCCCAATTGGCGAGTGAGTTCAAAAGCTTTTTCCCTAAGAATGCAGTGGAATACTTCGTGTCCTATTACGATTATTACCAACCAGAGGCGTATATTGCCTCTACTGATACATATATTGAAAAAGATGCGTCCATCAATGAAGAAATCGATAAGTTGCGCCACTCGGCGACAATGAACTTATTTGAGCGGAAAGATGTGATCATCGTCGCATCCGTCAGTTGCATCTACGGATTAGGGGATCCAGAGGACTATAGTACCCTCTGTGTATCCCTACGACAAGGCCAGGAGTATAGCCGTGATGATATACTTCGTAAATTGGTATCCATCCAGTATACCCGAAACGACATGAACTTCGTGCGAGGTACTTTCCGAGTACAAGGGGATACATTAGAAATTTTCCCTGCCGGCACCAGTGAAAGAGCTATTCGAGTAGAAATGTTTGGCGATGAAATCGATCGCTTAGTGGAAATCGATGTGCTTACAGGGGATGTTATTGTGGAGCGGAAACACGTTGCCATCTACCCAGCCTCTCACTATGTAACGACGAAGGAAAAGTTAGACCTTGCTATTGGACGTATCGAAACAGAATTGGCTGAACGTTTGGCATACTTTAATGAAAATGGTCGTCTCTTAGAGGCACAACGATTGGAACAACGAACACGATATGATATTGAAATGATGCAGGAAATGGGCTATTGCTCAGGCATTGAAAATTACTCCCGTCTGTTGTCCAACCGCCAACCGGGAGAAGCGCCCATGACCCTTATCGACTATTTCACAGATGATTTCCTTATCATCATTGACGAATCCCATGTGACATTGCCACAAATTCGTGCCATGTATAATGGTGACCAAGCGCGGAAACACAATTTGATTGACTATGGATTCCGCTTGCCATCGGCGGCGGATAATCGGCCTTTAAAATTTGAAGAGTTTGTGGAACGAATCAATCAAATCGTCTATGTATCGGCTACACCAGGGCCTTATGAAATGGAAGTACAGACGAATGTGGCAGAACAGATCATTCGACCTACTGGCCTATTAGACCCTATCATCGAAATCCGACCTATTAAGGGACAGATGGATGATCTATTAGGAGAGATTAAAGACCGTGCGAAGTCCGATGAACGGGTGTTGGTCACTACATTGACGAAGAAAATGGCAGAAGACTTAACGAATTACCTAAAAGAGATGGGCATCCGAGTGCGCTATTTACACTCCGACATTGCCACCATTGAGCGTGCCGATATTATTCGTGATTTGCGAGCTGGTGTATTTGATGTCCTCGTGGGAATTAACTTACTGCGGGAAGGCTTAGATATGCCAGAAGTGTCCTTAGTGGCTATCTTAGATGCCGATAAGGAAGGTTTCTTGCGCAGTGATACGTCCTTGATTCAGACCATAGGCCGTGCAGCTCGTAATGAAAAAGGGAAAGTTATTATGTATGCGGACCGTATTACAGGCTCTATGCAACGCGCCATGGATGAAACAGAACGTCGTCGTGCTCTGCAAGAGTCCTACAACACAGAGCATGGTATTACACCACGCACAGTGCGCAAGGAAGTGAAAGACTTAATTGAGTTGACCAAAGTAGAAGGGGAAGTTGCT
>CAUQLO010000052.1:0-11264 GCA_963518725.1 uncultured Veillonella sp.
TGACTATGAACATATTTTAGATATTGAATTTGAAGGTTTGTATGAAGATATTTTTTATGTAGGAATTGATGGGTAAAATCAAAGATATTGTATTAAAGGTAAATCTATTAACGTCGATGAAAGAACGTGGTGTAAAAAAGGTACACCTCTTTGTGTCTGATGGATTTAAAGGGTTAGGTGAAATATGTCAAAATATCTTCTCTACTAGCCTTTACCAACGGTGCTGGGTACATATCTCTCGCAATGTCAAAGGGTGTGTTAGAAAGCAGGCTATTAAGACTATTTTGGATGATTTAAAACCTATTTACTCTAGTAGAACCGAAGAAGCTGCTACCAACGCATTAGTGTCTTTCTTAGAAACCTGGCGGGAAAATACCCTCGATTACAAGGGAGATTGTCAGATGTAACAAACTTATTTACCCTTTGCAGTTTCCTGAAAGCATCCAACGTAATCTTTACAGCACCAATATTATTAAAGATTTTAATAAGCATTTAAAGCGTTATACAAACCAAAAGGAATAATTCCCTACAGAAGATTCTCTTGATCGATTTTTCTATGCACGAGTAAGTGAATATAACAGTCGACATCTTAAAAGAATACATAAAGGATTTGCTCACTTGCTTTCATTCCTTTAATTGCTTAGCGCATTTATTTCTTAAAGAGTTTACACAAAAATCTTGACAGTACCTTGTTTGGAATGGGCAGATGAGTTTTATCTAGTACATACAAGGTCTGGTAGAAAAACTAGCTCCTATATTGACTATGTCTACGACATTTCCACCGGTGAACTCTCTTATGTATATGACAATGTTACAGAAGATAACTTTACTAATGAACTAGCCTTGGTAAATGCTTGGGAAGAAAGATATTTTTCCCGGGAAGGGGAACCGCTGTATACACATGCAGTAGCGCCACATGAAGGATGTATCACAGGGACTATGCACATAGATATGTCTCAGTTTATTGAAGAGGAAATGGTTAGTGTAGATCCAGCTATAGAATTTACAGGGGAAGATATTCACGATTTGATTCCACAATATTATCAAAATAGTTACGATATTTTATATTCTATCTTACCTGGTACATATCATCGGGTATACCTATATGTGGAAAATGATGGAACCGTGTGTCGTCAACTAGGGTATATCATCATCGATGGCGAATACCTTACTTTTGAAGAGATGATAGACCATAAAGTGATTTCTAAGGCTACCTATGATGCGACAATGGAACAACTAACATTGTGGTCGAATTACATGCGAAATGTATTTATTGCTTGTCATCTTGAGCCATGGACGGTGTTCTCTTATATGCTAGATGAAGAACATCATATTTCCACTAATTTTGGTTACGATGTATTAACTGAGCAAACCTATGACAATGAGCTCTTTGACCTATGGTCTTATGAGAAATTAGGCATTAAGAGTCCTAACTTACCTAAAGATAAGATAGCAACTATTGTACCAGAAAATGAATATGTTAAATTTTAATAAGACGGTGTATAGAATTGATAGTGCTACATCAAGTCCTAGGAATACAGATGAGTACCACCTTCTAAGCACGGTTAGGTGATTCACTAATTTACCTTGCAAAAGGCTGTGATTATTACTATAATAAAGGATAGATTAAAATGTTTCTTTCACAGGAGGTTACCATGAGCTATGTAAAACAGCAAGATCCAAAAGTTCAAGAAATGATTGAATTAGAGTTGGGTCGTCAACGCAACAAATTAGAAATGATTGCATCGGAAAACTTTGTGTCTCAAGCTGTGATGGAAGCACAAGGTAGCGTATTGACAAACAAATACGCAGAAGGATATCCACATAAACGTTATTACGGTGGATGTGAATATGTTGATATGGTAGAAGAGTTGGCTATTGAAAGAGCGAAACAACTGTTCGGCGCAGAACATGTAAATGTACAACCACATTCTGGTTCTCAAGCGAACTTTGGTGTGTACTTTGCATTATTAGAACCAGGCGATACGATTATGGGTATGAACTTATCCCATGGCGGACATTTAACACATGGATCTCCAGTGAATGTATCCGGTAAATATTTCAATATTATCCCTTATGGTGTAGATGCTGAAACTGGACGTATTGATTACGAAGAAATGCGTAAGATTGCCCAAGAACATAAGCCTAAAATGATTATCGGTGGTGGCAGTGCTTACTCCCGTCAGATCGATTTCAAAACAATGGCGGAGATTGCTCATGAAGTAGGAGCTATTTTCATGGTTGATATGGCACATTTTGCAGGTTTAGTAGCAGCTGGTTTACATCCAAATCCAGTAGAATATGCTGATATTGTGACAACGACAACACATAAAACATTGCGTGGGCCTCGTGGTGGCATGATTTTGTGCAAAGAAGAATATGCAAAAGCCATTGATAAATCTATTTTCCCTGGTATTCAAGGTGGCCCTTTGATGCATGTTATTGCAGCGAAAGCAGTAGCCTTTGGGGAAGCATTGCAACCAGAATTTAAAGAGTATGCCAAACAAGTGATTGTGAATGCACAAACCTTGGCGGAAGCATTGCAACAAGAGGGATTTACCATCGTATCTGGTGGTACTGATACACACGTATTATTGGTAGACTTGCGCGCAGTTGGTTTAACAGGCAAAGTAGCAGAGCATATCTTGGACGAAGTAGGAATTACATGTAATAAAAATACAATTCCTTTCGACCCTGAAAGTCCGTTTGTGACATCTGGTATCCGTTTAGGTACACCAGCATTAACAACTCGTGGTCTTAACGCTGAGGACATGAAAGAAATTGCAAGTATTATTGCATTAGTTCTGAAACATCCAGAAGATACAGCGGCTCAAGAAGAAGCGAAACAACGCGTGGCAAAGCTTTGCAAGCAGTACCCAATGTACGCATAATTAAGAAAAGGAAGTATGTATTATGAACGTAAATGTAATGACACATCCATTGATTCAACACAAAGTAACGTTGATTCGCTCCGTAGAGACTGGTACAAAAGATTTTCGCCAATTATTAGAAGAAATTGCACTTCTTATGGGCTATGAAATCACTCGTGACTTGCCATTAGAAGATGTGAAAGTTCAAACTCCACTAGTAGAAGCGGTGGGTAAACAAATCGCTGGCAAAAAAGTGGGTATTGTACCAATCCTTCGTGCAGGTTTAGGCATGGTTAATGGATTATTGGAATTGATGCCTATGGCAAAAGTGGGTCATGTAGGTATGTACCGTGATCCAGAAACACTAAAACCAGTAGAATATTACTGTAAACTGCCATCCGATTTATCGGAACGCCGCATTATCGTGACTGACCCAATGTTGGCTACAGGTGGTAGTGCAGCAGCAGCGATTTCTTTATTGAAAGAAAAAGGTGCTAAAGAAATTCAATTAATGTGTCTAGTGGCAGCGCCAGAAGGTGTAGAAGTTGTGAATAAAGCGCATCCTGACGTACGCATCTATGTGGCTGCATTAGATGAAAAATTAAATGACCATGGATATATTTTACCGGGTCTTGGTGATGCAGGAGATCGTATTTTCGGTACGAAATAAGTGGTATCACCCTAAGAGTAGTGCGCGTTTCTGTTAGTAGTGACGCGCATTATTTTCATATAGAAAGGGAATGTATGGCAAAAAAGAAAACAGTCTTTTTCTGTTCAGAATGTGGCAATGAATCATCGAAATGGTTTGGTCGCTGTACGGCTTGTGGAGCTTGGAATACAGCGGTAGAAGAAGAACTTCAACCGGAAGTAAAAACAAAGCATGTCGCATCTTATCGACCAGTACAAGATGTAGAGAACAAGCCAAAAGCGTTGTCGGATATCGAAGTCGGTGCCATTGCTAGGATCACCTCTGGCTATGGAGAAATTGACAGAGTCCTAGGTGGAGGCATTGTCCCAGGGGCATTGATTTTATTAGGCGGTGACCCAGGTATTGGTAAATCGACCTTACTATTACAAGTCTCTGGACGTATTGCAGAAGATTCTGGCAAAGTTCTATATGCGTCTGGTGAAGAATCAGATATGCAGTTAAAGCTAAGAGCCCATCGCTTGGGCATCAATTCATCTAATTTGTTGGTACAAGCAGAAACTAACTTAGATACTATATTGAATGAAGCGAAACGAAGTCAACCGATGCTCCTTGTGATCGACTCTATCCAAACTATGTATGTAGGATCCGTAGAATCAGCACCGGGTAGCGTGAGCCAAGTTCGTGAATGTACAGCGCGATTGTTGCGCTTTGCCAAAGATCAGGATATTCCAGTGATTATCATCGGCCATGTTACTAAAGATGGAACCATTGCAGGGCCTCGTATGCTAGAACACATGGTGGACGTAGTGCTCTATTTTGAAGGAGAACGGTCCTATCAGTTCCGTATTTTGCGGGGGATCAAAAATCGCTTTGGATCTACATCGGAATCTGGACTCTTTACCATGGAAGAAGAAGGCCTAGGGGAACTCCTCAATCCGTCAGCCACTTTATTGGCAGAGCGGTCAGAAGAAGAAACAGGATCGGCGATTATGGCATATTTAGAAGGGGTACGCCCCATCTTAGTAGAGGTACAGAGTTTAGTGGTGTCTACAGCCTTTGGTATGCCACGGCGCACAGCTATTGGCTATGATTTAAACAAACTGATTTTACTCCTAGCCGTATTGGAAAAACGATGTGGTTTCACATTAGGAAATAAGGATGTGTATGTGACGATCATTGGCGGTTTGAAAGTGAATGAACCAGCTTGTGATTTGGCTATGGCAGTGGCCATCATTTCGAACTTGAAAAATAAACCAGTCCCTCCAGATATGGTCATTTTAGGTGAAGTGGGCTTAACCGGTAATATTCGCAGTATTCCACGCATCGAGCAACGTATTGGAGAGGCGAAAAAGCTAGGATTTAAACAATTCATTATCCCTGCAGGGAATGTAAAACAACTGAAAGGAATACAAGAGGGTATTTCTATTCATGGTGTCACAAGTATACAAGAAGTGATGCAACGTATTTTTTAGCACCTATGTGTAGGGACCGTATCTTTCACGGGAACTATAGATAGGTGTGATATACTTGGATAAGGAGGTGACCTTATGATTTATCAATTATTGCGATATGCCATTGCCATCTTGTGCGGTACTATGGGGTATGTCGGTGTAGATGCATTGTCAACGCTCATGGTTCCTGTATGGGACGAAACGATGTTACAAATGGGTGTATTTGGCATATCCCTTGTCATGATACTGTATTATGCGTTAGGTATATTGATAGCAACCATCATTGGGTATTTAATATCTAAATACATTTTACGCGCAGGTCTAATGGTAGCGAAACGAATTGAACGTGTGTTAAGTCGAGTTCCAAGTCAACAACTGGTGGCTGGTACGATAGGATTATTATTTGGACTCATTATTGCTAATTTAATTGGTGTGGCCTTTGAAAGGGTTCCAATTATTGGCTCATATTTACCTATCGGTCTCAGTGCTGTGTTTGGGTATATTGGGATTCGCTTAGGCATGGATAAAGGACCAGACCTATATAAGGCGATGGTATCCAATACTTTCAGAGGTATTCTGAACAGGCGCAATGTACCAAAGGAAACAAAAGATGCAAACTCTTGCCCTTGCGCAGCTAAGGTATTAGATACTTCGGTAGTCATTGATGGACGTATTTTAGATATTGTGAATACAGGTTTCTTGGAAGGTCCTTTTGTAGTACCTGTATTTGTATTGGAAGAATTACAAAAACTGTCGGATTCTTCGGATACGTTGAAACGTAACAAAGGTAGACGTGGCTTAGATTTACTGCAAACGATGCGTGAAAAGTTGGCGGATACGTTGGAAATCATCGACGTGAACTATGAAGATATGTCAGAAGTTGATTTAAAATTGGTTCGTTTAAGCATGGACAAACATTGGAAGCTCATTACCAATGATTTTAATTTGAATAAAGTGGCTACCTTGCAAGGTGTATCGGTATTGAACTTAAATGATCTTGCTAACGCAATCAAGCCGAAAATGGTGAGTGGTGAAAACTTATCTGTTCGCATTATAAAAGCTGGTAAAGAAGCACATCAAGGTGTAGCCTATTTAGACGATGGCACTATGATTGTCGTAGAAAATGGTGTAGACTATGTGGATCAAACGGTGAATGTCATGGTCACATCTGTATTGCAAACAAGTGCAGGGCGTATGATTTTTGCTCGTGTAGAGGAGCAAGGGGCCTAGAAAGGGTTTTCAATGATTAGTTGTATCGTATTAGCTGCAGGTGCAGGGCGCCGTATGGGCTATTCAGATAATAAAGTGTGTATGCCATTGGGCCAATATACTGTGTTACAATGGAATATACAGCATATGAAACAATGGGATGGATTACAAGAGGTCATTGTGGTGGTGGCCGACCAAGAACGGTCGTTTATAGAAGAACAAGTAGAGGCTATGCAAGTGCCTTGGACTGTGAAGTATGCTATGGGTGGAGCGGAGCGTCAAGATTCCGTGGCATCGGGGCTTTCACAGGTATCGGATACAGCAGACATCGTTCTAGTACACGATGGAGCGAGACCATTAGCTACGAAGTACTTAGCCTGTCGTGTTATCGAGGGGGCTAAGGAGTACGGCGCTGTAGTGCCTGCAATTCCTGTAGTGGACACTATCAAACGAGTAGATGACGAAGGGGTTGTAAAGGAAACTTTGGTGCGCTCTGAATTATATGCCATGCAAACGCCACAGGGATTTCAAAGGTCAGTGCTGGTAGAGGCACATGCCTATGCGAAGGAACATGGCTATCAAGGAACGGATGATGTATCCTTAGTGGAATTTCAAGGGCGACCAGTGCATATTGTGGATGGGGATAGAAAAAATATTAAATTAACAGTCCCTGAAGATGTGGCAATGGCTAAGAAATATTTAGGAGTAGAACAGATGATGCGAATTGGCTATGGCTATGATATCCATCGCTTTACCGAGGGGCGCCCTTGTATATTAGGGGGCGTTTCTATCGATAGCCCTATCGGTCCTGATGGGCATTCTGATGCGGATGTGTTGATTCATGCCCTCATGGATGCCATGTTGGGAGCGGCAGGGATGCGCGATATTGGGTATTATTTTCCACCAGAAGATGATGCTTTCAAAGGGATTTCTAGTAGGCTATTATTAGAAAAAGTGGTACAATTATTAAAGGACTCAAATTTTGGAATCTACAATGCAGATATCATGGTCATTGCGGAAGCCCCAAAATTGAAGCCTCATATTGAACAGATGAAAGAAAATCTAAGTGCAGATTTAGGTATTCCACTTAGTAGAATTAGTATTAAAGCAACGACAAATGAAGGGTTAGGTGCCTTGGGAAGAACAGAAGGTATAGCCGCACAAGCTGTTGTTTCAATGTATGAAAGAGAGGAGTTATAACTCATGAAAGTTCGTTTTGCACCGAGTCCAACCGGTCCATTTCATATTGGTGGAGCTCGCTCCGCATTATTTAACTATTTATTAGCTCGCAAGGAGCAAGGTACATTCTTATTGCGCGTGGAAGATACTGACCAAGCACGTTCCACTCGTGAAAGTGAAGAAAATATTAAAGCTGCTCTAAAATGGCTTGGCATGGATTGGGATGAAGGTGTTGATGTAGGGGGCGAAGCAGGCCCATACCGTCAAACAGAACGCTTAGATATTTACGATCAAGTGACGAAACAATTATTAGAATCTGGTCATGCTTACGAATGCTATTGCTCCCAAGAAGAATTAGATGGTGTTCGTGAAGAGCAATTAGGTCGTGGTGAAACGCCTAAATATAATGGTCATTGCCATCATTTAACAGAAGAACAAAAGGCTGCTTACAAAGCAGAAGGTCGCAAACCGACTATCCGTTTGCGCGTTCCATTGCATGAAACAGTAGCATTTGATGATATGGTTCGTGGTCATGTATCCTTTGAATCGAATGGTATTGGCGATTTCGTTATTGTGAAATCTGATGGGATTCCAGTGTATAACTATGCCGTAGTAGTGGACGATCACACTATGGGGATTTCCCATGTTATCCGCGCAGAAGAACATTTATCTAACACACCGCGCCAAATCGTAATCTATAAAGCTTTGGGGTGGGATGTACCAACATTTGGTCATATTTCCTTGATTATGGGCAAAGATGGCAAAAAAATGAGTAAACGTCATGGTGCTACCTCTGTAGAACAATACCGTGAGTTGGGATACTTGCCAGAAGCGATTGTGAACTTCTTGGCCTTATTGGGCTGGGCTCCTGAAGGAGAGGAAGAATTGTTCACTAAGGAAGAATTATGTCAAAAATTCTCTATGGATCGAGTGGCAAAAAATCCAGCTGTCTTCGACATCGACAAATTGAATTACATCAACTTTAACTATATGAAACAATTGACACCAGAGGCGTTGTATGAATTATGCTTGCCTCATTTGGTGAAAGCTGGCTATGCTAGTGAAAACCCATCTGCAGAAGAACAAGCATGGCTTACAATGCTTTGTACTTGCGTAAAAGACCACATTAGTTATGGTGCTCAAATCGTTGATGAAGTGGGTATGTTCTTCCAAGATGATATTGTAGAAGATACAGAACACGCTGAAGAAATCGCAACTGTGAAAGCAGAAGAGTCCTATCCAACAGTGATTGGAGCTTTCAAAGAAAAAATTGAAGCTATGGACGAAATTACGCCTGATGCTGTAAAAGCAGCTATCAAGGCGATTATGAAAGAAACTGGATTGAAAGGCAAATTTGTGTTTATGCCGATTCGTATTGCTACGACAGGTCAAATGCATGGTCCTGATTTAAATTATATTATTACCTTATTTGGCAAAGAAAAGGTACTTCGCCGTTTAGGCTAAGTGCATACAAGGAGGCTATTTTTAATGAGAGAACTGACAGTTTTCAATACGATGACCCGCGAAAAATCAGTGTTTCAACCTGTGAAAGAAGGGGAAGTTAGCATCTATGTATGCGGTGTAACGCCATATAATCATCCTCATATTGGTAATGCACGCCCTTTTGTGACTTGGGACACCATTCGTCGCTATTTGAGCCATGTGGGCTACAAAGTGACATATATTCAAAACTTTACAGATGTGGATGATAAAATCATCAATACATCTAATGGTGAAGGCGTAGCATGGAATGTGATTTCCGATCGCTATATTGATGCCTACTATGATGTGATGGATGCTTTACATGTACGTCGTGCCGATGTATATCCACGCGTGTCTACGCATATGGAAGAAATCATCGCTATGATTTCTACATTGATCGACAATGGCTATGCCTATGCGGTAGATGGCGATGTATATTATCGTGTAGAAAAATTTGAACATTATGGTAAACTATCTGGTCGTACGTTGGACGATATGGAAGCCGGCGCTCGTGTAGATGTGGATGACCGCAAGGAAAATCCTATGGATTTTGCATTATGGAAAGCGGCGAAACCAGGCGAACCATTCTGGGAAAGCCCATGGGGACAAGGTCGTCCAGGTTGGCACATTGAATGTTCTGCCATGAGCCAAAAGTACTTGGGCGAAGAATTTGACTTCCACGGTGGTGGATCTGACTTGATTTTCCCACATCATGAAAATGAAATTGCTCAATCCGAAGGTTGTTCCGAACATCATCCAGCAGTGCGCTATTGGGTACACAATGGATTTATTACAATCAACCAAGAGAAAATGAGTAAATCTTTGAATAACTTTTTCTTGGTGAAAGATATTTTAGAGCAATATAGTGCAGATGCACTGCGTTTCTTCTTGTTGAGCACTCATTATCGCAGTCCATTGGATTTCAGTGATGAACGCTTGGACGAAGCAACAAAAGCAATTGAACGTTTCCAAACAGTAATCAATAATTTGCTATATTTGGAAAGTCGTCCAGCAGGTAATTGTGAAGCAGAAGCTGCTGATTTGCTGAAAAATGCTCGCAACTATTTAGAAGAGTTTGAAGCAGCTATGAGTGATGATTTCAATACAGCTCTTGCTACAGCGCCTATCTATGGATTGGCGAAAGAAATCAATATTTACTACCATTCTGTTCAAAGTTGTGATGGCACTGTATGCCATAGCACAATTGGGGAAGTGAAAGAAATCTTTAAATTGATGTTAGATATTCTTGGGTTACTAGAAGATGGCTGGAAAGGTCAAGAAAGTAGTACGGAAGAATACAATCAATTGATGGAAGTCATCTTGAACATTCGTCAATGTGCTCGTGAACAAAAACAATGGGGGATTGCTGACTCCATTCGTGATGAATTGGCAAACATCGGCATCGTTATCGAAGACTCCCCACAAGGAGCACGGTGGAAAAAACGTGAACTTTAATCGATATAAACAACTACGATCTATGGCGATTAATAAATTAAAATCTGCTGTGAAAGTAGAAGCAAATGGAGAGGGTCCTTTAGAGGACTCTCTTATGCTTGCTTACATTGGTGATGGTGTCTATACTTTATTTATTAGAAATCGCGTAGTAGAAACGGGCATTACAAAAACACAAATACTTCATGATGTAGTGACATCATTTATCAATGCCAAAGCACAGGCAAAGGTATTGTTAGCATTAGAACCAAGTCTTACAGAAGATGAGTTGCTTGTAGCAAAACGGGCTCGCAATAGTAATGTACATGTACCGAAAAGTGCCAGTGTGCAGGAATATCGTATGAGTACCGCCTTTGAGGCGCTGTTGGGATACACCTATCGCAAGGGAGATGAAGAGAGATTGGAGACTCTCATGCAATTCGCTTTTGATGAAACGTTGTCACATATGTAGTATGAGCGTAACGTGCGACATATTCTGGTTTACTTTGTCACGTTCATAATCGGTATTAAGAATAAGGGAAGAGCACGA
This sequence comes from uncultured Veillonella sp., assembly GCA_963518725.1. Classification (GTDB taxonomy): domain Bacteria; phylum Bacillota; class Negativicutes; order Veillonellales; family Veillonellaceae; genus F0422. The sequence goes on from CAUQLO010000052.1 coordinate 10,822, forward strand.
CATATTCCTCCACAAACTGATCCTACGGTAGGTTTGCTCCGGAACATGTCGTGCTCTTCTGTGTTGTCTTGAATTAGATATAGTGAACGTGACATCCTTTAGAATATGTCGCACATTTTCATGTATACTAGTCGAGGTGACAACGTTTCATGATGGCGCTCATAGGGTTGGGGAAGACCGCCACATATTCCTCCACAAACTGATCCTACGGTAGGTTTGCTCCGGAACATGTGGTGCTCATGTGTTATGTTGGGAGTTGTCTTGTTTTAGTGGTATAATAGAGTAATGCTAGTAAAGCTAGTTTTTATAGATTCTAATGGTATGATATAGATGCTATGTAACAGTGATAGCTTAACAAGTGTAGGCTATATTACTGTTAGGAAGGTTTGAGGTTTTCATGGATACGTTTATTGTGGGTCGTAATGCTGTGCGTGAGGCGTTGA
>CAUQLO010000053.1:0-10185 GCA_963518725.1 uncultured Veillonella sp.
GCGCCTGCCTTACAAGCAGGATGTCGGCAGTTCGATCCTGTCATCGTCCACCATAGCTAAGAACCATCCTGAGGGGTGGTTCTTTTTCTTCTATGTAGCCTCAAGGCATTCATATAGTTAATTTGTGCAAAAGAAGACCGCAACATACTCCTTCTCAAACTGATACAGTGGTTAGGTTTGTTCAGGAGCATGTTGCGGTCTTTTGCGTTTGTGTGATTTGGGTGTAAGGAATGCCACAAGGCTACTACGAATAACGGCGTTCCCGTGATGTAACTACCGGGGGTTTTGTAATTTGGTAAGTTAATTGTGAGGTATACTAGGTACACAGTCAGGGATGAACATACTAAGTACACAGTTAAGAAAGGTGGTGAAAGTATGGAAGAATTACTCTTGTTGTTATTACTATCCGGCGCGCTTGATGACTAATCGGTGCGACCGATCGTTGTATGAGTGGAAGAAAGGATGTGAGATGATGTTGGGCTTACTTTTACTAGGCGCATTGTTAGCGGACTAATAGTTCGCTAGTTTAGTTGAAAAGAGTGAAAGGTGGTGAGACGATGTTAGCATTATATGGACCGGCGTATGTAGGTGAATGGGTAGTATTTGCGGGGGTATAAGAAAAGGAGATAAAAGTTACATGTTAGTTTTAAAATATGATCATCGGTAAGAGCAGTTGATTGGGCGATCGACTGCTCTTTTTATATGTGAAAGTGTGTGCTATTATGCTTGAAAGTTATCAGAGAATATGATATAGTTTTAATTAGTGAGAGGCTTGGTTATGCGGTTTTATTGCTGAAATACAGATATCTATGCGTAAACAGTGCACTGCACTGTTTACGTCCACCATTGCGGGGACTGAAACTCGAATTCCATAATGCCGTCCCATTCCTCGGTGTACTTTAGAATTGCTACCCCATTGCGGGGACTGAAACGTGAATCGTTTAATCTTCTCGTTGCTATCAGTATACCTTTAGAATTGCTACCCCATTGCGGGGACTGACACTTGTCCATACCACCTTTGCGGAGTACAACAGTATCTTTAGAATTACTTCCCCATTGCGGGGATATCAGAATGCCGTTAGCCTTTATCCGTGGCCCCAATATCGGTGCGTAAATAGCACACCGTGCTATTTACGTCCACCAATGCGGGGACTGAAACTTATAGATGGTAGAATTACCGTTTGTACGGCTTCTTTAGAACTATCTCCCCATTGTGGGGACATACAAAAAGAACCACTTGGCATATTGCTAGGTGGTTCTTTTTTGTTATGGATTAACTATCGGGGAAAATATAATTTGCTTTCAATGAAATGCTATATACTATGTGTATCAGATCGAGTGATACGAATGTAAGGAGATGTATGAGTGGTGTGGCTCGATGTGGTATGTATTTATAATGTGTTATGAAATGTTTTGAGAAAAAGGAGAATGTTATGAACGCAAAATGTCCGGTTTGTGAATCCTGTGAGTATGTAACTTTGGTGAATACTTTTTCTAAAGTAGGAACTGCAGTTGGTGGTGTAGGTGCCGTTGTAGCTACTACGGCTGGTGCTGGTGAAGGTGCGTCTGTTGGGGCGGCATTCGGTGCCACTATAGGTTCTGCTGTGCCGCTGTTTGGAACGGCGGTTGGCGCGGCGGTTGGCACAGGTATAGGATCTATATGTGGAGCGATTTTAGGCGCTTTAAGTGCTGCGGCTGCAGGCCATGTTGCAGGGGAGATTGTAGACAAACGCTTAGGCAAGTATAAATGCGAAAAATGCGGTACTGAGTTCGAGTCTAATCTGTAAAATTTGAATGCACTTGAGCCCTAGGTGGATGCTACTAAGGCTTTGGTGTATACTGTAGGTATATTTTGTGTGAGGAAAAGGAGAAGGTTATGAACAGATTTGTGAAACCTGATAAAGAGGCGCAAAAAGCCTTTCGAAAGATGGTGCAAGAAAGTGCTAAAGAGCGAAACAGCGAGGAACTACCTTATGTAAAGGCGACTAGCGAGAAAGTCGAAAAATTTTTTGAAAAGATGTCGTTGGAGCAAAAGAAATATAAGATAGAAGTGGATGATTCGTTGAAAACGTATTGATTGGACAGCGTTACTTAAGTGTTGTATACAGGGCGTGAATTGCATGCTGTCGGCGCAGTGTGAGCATTAATGTTTAGTTGTTACAGAAACAGCATAGTAATGGAAAAAGAGGCTGCTACAAAATGTATTTACATTTCGTAGTAGCCTTTTTTGTTGTGTATGAATATGGTATTATTTTGAGTTTCGTTCTTATAGTGGTTAGCAGCACTTATAAATTATAAGTGTAGATAGCTTTTATCGTTTGTTGCCTTATGTGTAATTTCTATAGAATGAATAAAAATATTGTAATAATTGAACGGATATCGAAATGTTCAATGTAAACATTAGCTTATTTTTATAAGTGTATAAGTGTAAATATATATAATTATAGTTAATCAATGCTACTACCAAGCTAATTTTATAGCGTATCTCTTAGTAGCTTACAAGGAAAGGTAGAAAATTTGAAATAAATCATTACCAATAATATTACTATGAATAAAAGGTATAATTATTTCAAAATTAGCATAATTTATGAAGAAAAAATGAAGAAATATATTGCATAACCGTTTTTATAATGATAATATTTATTATATAAAAGATATGAATATGTATCTTGGTAAGGTTTTTTGTGTAGGAGTGTAATATGAATAGCAAGACAAGAAAGCAATTGTTATCATTTGCAGCAGCAACAGGTGTATTGTTCCAATTGGGTGGCACTGCGCATGCTGTACAAGTATTTGATTTAGGTGAGTTTGTGGTGCATGCACCAACGCGTGCAGTGGTGGCAGAAACGACTGAGGCTACAACGCCAGTTGTGGAAGGTGCTTATGCAGGTGGTCAAGTAGCGAACAGCAACTTGATGGGTGTCTTAGGTCGTCAAAGTTTTATTGAAACACCGTTCAATGTAACTGGATATACGAACGAATTGTTAGAAAATAAACAGGCTACAGAAATTACTGATGTAGTAAAAAATGATGCGTCCGTAAAAGATGTATCTTTATCTGGTGCATCTAGTTCTTGGTCTATCCGTGGTTTCCGTACAACACAACAAGACATGCAATTTAATGGTTTGTACAGTATTGCCCCACGTTTCTACACAGGTACTGAAGGGTACGATCGTGTAGAAGTGATTAAAGGGCCAAGCGCATTATTAGGTGGTATGGCTCCAAATGGTACAGTAGGTGGTACGATTAACTTTGTACCTAAACGTGCTACGGATAAAGCGATTAATAAAGTGAAACTTTCCTATGGCAATGGCAGTGAATTTACACAACACGTAGACGTAGGACATCGTTTTGGTGACAATAACAAATATGGTGTTCGCCTCAATGTATTAAATCGAAATGGTGGAACATCGGTTAAAGATGAAGAACGTCAAACTAGCTCTGTTGTCATTGGCGCCGATGTACGAGGTGACAAATTCCGTGCGGCTCTTGACTTGGGCTATGTATATCATGCGACATTAAATCCTCAATACCGTGTACTCTTTAACAATGGTTCTTTGAAAAATACAACAAAAGAAGATCCTTTCACCCCAGTACACATTGACAATGATATGAAATATGGAGCTACTGATACATTCCGCCGTGTTACTGAAAAATATGGTGTAATCAGTGGTGAATATGATCTTACTAAAGATTGGACTGCGTATGCAGGTATTGGTGCTCGTTATACATCTATGGACTACAAATATAATGAGTTCACAGTGACTAATTTAGCTAAGGGTGATGCGAATATTCGCTATCGTCATAACTACCAAATTAATAAAGGAATTTCTGCAGAAGCAGGTCTTCGTGGTAAGGTAGTGACAGGTGATGTAACACATCATATTGGTTTGGCTACGACTCGTTTGGAACAAAAAGTGTATATGCAGAATAATACTTTGAATACGGTATCTGGATTCAATTATTTGAAACAAGCAACAAACTGGGGGACTGCTACAGAAACATCTTGGGAATCTCCACTATCTAGTAAGCAAATTCTAACAGGCGTTTCCTTAACAGATCGCATCGTTACAAAAGATGAAGCATGGCAGTTCATTCTTGGGGCTCGATATCAGAAAGTAAGAAGCACAAACTATGGTGCAAAAGAAACTACCTATAATAGCCATGCTGTAAGCCCAGCTGTAGGTATTGTTCATAAATTCAATGACAAAGTATCTGTGTATGCGAACTACATGGAAGGCTTAAAAGCTGGGGTTGCTGCTCCAGCTGGTACAAAAAATGAAAATGAATTGATGGCACCTGTTAAAGTTAAACAAATGGAAGTGGGCACAAAAGTAGATATGGGAAAATATGCAGCTACATTGAGTGCTTTCGAGGTGCGTAACCCATCGTATACAACAGATGTTGCCACTAATGAATATGGTTTAAACAGCGAAGTTCGTGCTCGCGGTTTAGAGTTAAATGTATTTGGTGAACCTGTAAAAGGCACTCGTGTATTAGGCGGTTTAATGTGGTTAGATTCTAAATATACAAAAGATACTAGCAGCACAAAACTGAAAGGTAATAAATTTGAAGGTGCTCCAACAGTGAATGCAACATTAGGCGTAGATCAAGATATTAAAGGCGTGAAAGGCTTATCTGTATCTACTCGTTTGAACTATACAGGATCTGCCTATGCAAATAATACTAACACGGTGAAAACTAGCGGATACTTCACTTGGGATTTAGGCACTCGTTATACATGGAATGCAGGTAATACGCCAATGACATTCCGTGCTGACGTGTACAATGTGCTTAACAAATCCTATTGGAATGCATTACATAGTAATGGTGTAATGTTAGGAAATGGACGTACATTCATGGTCTCCTTAACGGCAAGTCTATAATTTAAAATACTGGTGAAAGTAGTATTTCCCAAATCATAAGAGCTGTAACGAAATACGGGATGCCTGTATTTCGTTACAGCTTCTTTTTCCCTGAGAAGCAGAAAGTTAACAATTTACATGACATGTTTCTGTCTAGAGTTGAAATGATTTGGATTCGACAGGAATCATTTGGTGTGTTGTATAATTCGAGAGAACAATCAATTATAGAACTTATTTGCTTATGGAATATAGTAGTTTTAGTAGATATTAGAAAGGAGATACATGGTACGTAAAGATATATCTTCATCCTATACAACGGATACGAAGGCCTCTTTCTTAGGAAAGTTTACAGGTCAAATGCTATTGGCCTTACTTATCCTAGGTTTAGGTAGTTTCGTGTTCTTGTCGGTAGGGGCTAGGTCTATTTCGTTAGAGATGATCTGGGCTAGTATTTGGAATGGAACGGCGAACATAGATGGGATTGTCATCAACACGATTCGCATACCTCGGTTGTTGGTGGCTTTCATCTGCGGCATTCATTTTGCTGTCGCTGGGGCGCTCATGCAAGGGATTACGAACAACCCTATGGCGAGCCCTTCTATTTTAGGGGTGAATGCAGGGGCGAGTTTTGGCCTAGCTATCGCTATGATTGCGTTTCCTATGGCGAGCTTGAATATGACCATCCTATTTAGCTTTTTAGGTGCTGGATTGGCAACGGCTTGTATTTTATACTTAGCCAATCGAGGTATGGCAAAGGGGTCCAAGGTGTATTTGGCCTTAGCAGGTAGTGCTATAAGTGCTATCTTCATGGCGGTTACACAAGCGTTAGTTGTCTTTTTTGACGTAGCCCAAGATATGAGCTACTGGACGGCTGGCGGTATTGGTGGTGTTCGCATGGAGCAAGTGTTGTTGGTGGCTCCGTGGACGCTCATCGGCGTGTTAGTTGCCTTAGCCATTTCTAAACAAATTACCTTGCTTAGCTTAGGTGATGAGGTGGTTGTTGGTTTAGGTGGAAAGTTGACTCAAATTCGCCTCTTAGCAGGCCTTACCGTATTGCTATTGAGTGGTTCTGCCGTAGCAATTGCAGGACCTATCGGCTTTGTGGGGCTTATTGTGCCTCATATGGCGCGGTATATGGTAGGCCTTAGCTATGAAAAAGTGATTCCTTTCTCTGCTGTGTTGGGCGCTATCGTGGTCATCGTAGCAGATACGGTGGCACGTGTGGTGTCGCCTCCATTTGAAGTGCCTTTAGGGGCAGTTACAGCCATAGTTGGGGTTCCTTTCTTTCTCTATTTAGCGAATCGAAAGGAGGCTAACTAATGCATCAAGGTAGACGATTTGCCATGTGGGCCATTGGTTTACTAGTGGCTTTGGCAATGATGTTTGTGGTCCATTTAGGAACAGGATTTTCTGAGTTTTCCTACCTGGACTTAGTGCGTATTATCGCTGGCTATGGGACGGAGTGGCAAGAGCGCATTGTCTTCGATTTTCGTATGGTTCGATCCGTGCTAGCCATTTGTATCGGAGCAGGTTTAGCGTTGTCTGGAGCTATCTTTCAGACGATCACCCGCAATGAACTAGCCAGCCCGAGTGTACTCGGTGTCAATGCAGGGGCCGGTGTAGCGGTGATGTTGTACGTCTATTTTGAACCAGCTAATGCGATCACTACGATTTGGAAAGCTCCATTATTTGCTATCATTGGCGGGGGATTAGCGGCACTACTTATTTTCCGTATGTCTTACCGCAAAGGACGTAGTTTATCTCCGATGACACTGATTTTAAATGGTATTGCTCTATCTGCGGGAATCCATGCAGTACAAATGGTGACCATGGTGACCTTGAGTCCAGATAAGTTCAATCAAATCAATACGTGGCTCATCGGTACAATTTTTGGCAACAGCTGGAACCATGTGATGGTGCTAGCGCCAATTGTAGCGATTGGGGCCATCGTGTTATATTGTTATTCCACAAAACTGAATGTGCTGAATCTGAATGAAGAAACGGCTATCGGCTTAGGGGCTCGCATCACGAAAGAACGAGTAACATTCCTTTGCATCGCCGTAGCCATTGCCTCTTCCTGTATCGCTGTGGGTGGTAGTATTGGCTTTATTGGGCTTGTGGCGCCACATATTGCACGGCGCTTAGTGGGCGTGAACCATCACTATTATTTACCAGTTACCTTATTGTTGGGAGCCCTATTGTTGCTTTCAGCAGACTGGCTAGGACAAGTCATCATTGCTCCTGATGAAATGCTAGTAGGCATCATCGTGGCATTGGTGGGTGCACCCTATTTTCTATATGTATTGGCACGGACGAGAGGATAAACTATGGCATTTGAATTACAACACGTTTCTACTGGGTATGAACATAAAATTATCAGTAAGGACGTAGACATTAGGATTCCTTTGGAAAAGGTAACGGCCTTGATTGGATCCAATGGATGCGGTAAATCCACTCTGTTGAAGACGATTTGCCGAATCATTGCGCCGAAAGGGGGCTCCGTTATTTTAAACGGCGAGGATATTCATAAAAAAGATACGAAGGAATTGGCGAAACAGTTAGCGATTTTGCCACAGAACCCAATGGCACCAGGGTCTTTGACGGTGCGTGACCTCATCAGCTATGGTCGGGCTCCCCACAAATCTGGTATTTTGCAACGTGAAAGTCAGCAGGACCGTGACTTAATCGATTGGGCCATTGACGTGACAGATTTGCATAACTTTGCGCACACACCAATTCAGAATTTGTCAGGTGGTCAACGTCAACGGGCATGGATTGCTATGGCCATAGCGCAAGACACAGACATTTTATTCTTGGATGAGCCTACTAGCTATTTAGATGTTTCCCATCAAATGGATGTACTGGAACTAGTGGAACGATTGAACCAAGAGTATAAGAAAACGGTCATCATGGTGATTCACGAATTGAACCAAGCCGCTCGTTATGCGGATCACATCATTGCCATGAAAGACGGTCATGTACACTTTCAAGGCACGCCACATGAGGTGCTAACAGAAGAGATGTTGCACAAAATTTTTGGGGTGGACTCTATCATTTTGAATGACCCACGTACAAATCGTCCGTACTGCATTGCCTACACCCACGCATCAGTGGAAAAGGCTAAACAAGCAGGTGCATTATGAGGGGACGTCGTATAGGATCCTATCTCGGTTGGGTGGCAACGATTGCGATAATTGCAGGCCTTGTGTATGGGCTTGTAAGTGGGACTTTCAGTACCTGGGGAGCACCACGTGTAGGCGAAGGTTCTGTAGTGAAAGAACAACGTCTCGATACAGATGAGGCCATCACAAAAGAGATGAATGCTCGGTTTAAGAAAGTGAAACAGTCGGCGGAAAAGCTGATTACCAATGAAGACGGGAAGATGGTGTTGCACCATAAATATGGTACTACTGTGATTCCTGATAAGCAGGCCCGTATTGTGGTGATCCGTATGGAAGACCCTATGTATGCCTTAGGGGCGCCTATGGTGGGGGCTTACAATCGGGAGAACTTTTACTTGCATGATGAACTAGAGGCGCAAGGTGTACAGCACATTAGTATCAATGAGGAGACGAAGACTATTAATTTAGAGCAAATTGAAGCGTTACGACCAGATTTGATCATTATGAGGGATTCTTTCACTCGTAGCACCTTTGATGCGTTAAGCAAAATTGCACCAACCGCAGCGTTTGAACTGCAAAATGCGGAGCGTGCTTTGCTCACATTGGGCATGGTGTTACACCGTGAGAAAGAGGCGGAAGCACGATTGCACAAATATTACGACCATGTGAAAGAGGCTCGTGTGGCCATAAAATCTCGCATTGGCGATAGTCCGTTGGCCTATATTCGAGTTATGAAAAAAGAAATACGCTTGTATCCGTATTCCTCTAGCGTGAACAGCCGATTCATTTTTGACTTGCTAAATATTACACCAGATACAGAATCCTTGGTATTAGATGGTAAAAGTAATAATGCTGTATCTTATGAGATGTTGCCAGATATTGATGCGAAGTATTTATTAGTAAGTACAGCCTTTGGGGCAAGTACTCGAACTACATCAGATCAGGTAGGAAAAGAGCTTCAAGATATGCAGTCCATGGAGATTTGGCATACGATTCCAGCGGTGCAAGAAGGTCATGTACATATGGTGAGTAATCAAGTGTGGAGTTCCCATGGGATTATTGCGAAAGAGCGGGCAATAGACGAACTTCGCTTGTGGTTAGCTCCTTGAGATGCTATGTAACTTGTGGCGTTTGTAGCTTAATTAGATAAAGGGAAGAGCACGACATATTCCTACGCAAACTGATACAGTGGTTAGGTTTGCTCCGGAACATGCCGTGCTCTTTTTGTATTTATGTAATTTAAGTGATAAACAAACGCCACAAAGCTACTACGTATAACTGCGTTGCTTAAGATGGGTTTTGAGTATGCTGTGCTCTTTGTGTGTTTGCGTGATTTAGGTAGTAAAGGAATGCCACAAAGGCTACTACTCGAAATGGTATTTCTCAGGGAAAGCAAAACCCCCATGGTGCAAGCCATGGGGGTTTGTTGTTCATATGTGAAACTCTATAAAACTCAAAGTTTTATCGGAAGACTACGGAGAATCTTACGACGGATGGTAATGGGTCTCCGAATTTGTTGGTACCAGGGGCAAACGGAATGGTTGGTACGTATACAGCTACGGCGTTTTGTTGGGCGCTGTTTGCATCGCCTGATACTTCGACGTCTGCTACTTGGCCACTTTCATAAATACGGGCTGTAACGTAGACGGTACCTGTTTGTCCTGGTGTTGGGTTAGCTGGTTTTGGATCAGCTAATGGATACGGAGCATTGACCACAGTGGTTCGAGCTTCTTGCTCTGCGGCACGGGCTGCAGCATCTGCCTCTGCTTTTGCACGGGCTGCGGATTCGGCTGCCTGGGCGGATGCATTGGAGCTAGGTGTACTATTTGTATGTTTTGGCAAGGTACTTGGCTTTTGCTTTGGTACTTCTTGCTTAGGCTGTTCTGGCCGAGGTTCTGGCTTCATAGCTTCTGGAATCTCAGGAACAGCCACGGCCTCTTGTGGCTCCGGAGGGGCGCTTTCCTCTTGTGGAGGTTGTGCTTCCGCGGGTTGCTGAGACTCCGCTTGTTCCGGCGCACTTTCAGCCATGCTTACCTCGTAGAAGGTCGTCGTAGACTCATGAAAGGGTTCTGTGACCTTGTTAAAAATGGCAGAGGCCACAGGGATGAGTGCGATATGACCCGCTAAGGAGATATAGAGAGCGTATTTCCAAAATTTATCTTCCTTCACGGATTACCTCTTTTCTACGGCAATGGATA
>CAUQLO010000054.1:0-10035 GCA_963518725.1 uncultured Veillonella sp.
ACTCTTGTTCTAACTCTTTTGCTAAATAAATAGCGTTTACTGCATTAATATAAGCATTTACACTAGATTTTACAATATCTGTGCTCACCCCACGGCCTTGGAATCTGCGGCCATTGTAGTTGACTTTCACAACCGCCTCGCCAAGGGCATCCTTGCCCACTGTTACAGAACGGATTTGGAAATCTTCCAATACAAATGGTGTGTTCACTAGTCGTTCGATGGCTCTGAAAGAAGCATCTACTGGGCCATCACCGACTGCGGCGTCCATGCGTTCCCCACTTGGTGTTAATACTCGGATACTAGCAAGAACATAGCCATTTTGATCCGAATGGTAATCATGTTGCACCACGTGGAATGCTTGCTCATGATGCATCGTATCCATCACTAAGGCATAAATATCTTCATCATAGACTTGTTTTTTCTTATCTGCTAAGGCTTTGAATTGAACGAACAATTCATTCACTCGTTCTTCTTCTAACTGAAAGCCTAAATTCACTAGATGATCTTCGAAGGCATGACGACCAGAATGTTTACCCAACACGATAGACGTTTTTTCTGCTCCTACGCTAGCAGGAGTCATGATTTCATAGGTGGTTGGATTGTTCAACATACCATGTTGATGAATGCCAGACTCATGCGCGAAGGCATTGGCCCCTACGATAGCTTTATTAGGAGATACGGCAACACCGCAAAGTTTGCTCACCAATTTGCTAGTACGTGTAAACAAAGGTGTGTCGATATGGACATCAAATGGATAGTGGTCATGACGAGTTTTGATGGTCATTACCACTTCTTCAATCGCCACATTACCAGCTCGTTCCCCTAAGCCATTCATCGTACATTCTACTTGACGAGCCCCTGCTTCGATAGCTGCCAACGTGTTCGCATTTGCAAGACCTAAGTCATTATGACAGTGTACACTGATGATGGCATTTTCAATGCCTTTCGTATGTTCTTTGATGTAGCGAATGCGGTTGCCAAATTCTTCTGGTGTCATGTAGCCAACTGTATCTGGTACATTCAAGATAGAAGCTCCACCTTCAATAGCCACTTCAAAAACACGGCATAGGTAATCTAGATCTGTACGAGATGCATCTTCTGCGGAGAACTCGATTTCATCAAATTTACCTTTTGCAAATTCAAGAATGTGTTTCACAATGTCTAAGACTTCTTCACGAGTCTTTTTCAATTTATATTCTAGATGAATATCGCTAGTAGCGATAAACACATGAAGGCGACTGCGCTCTGCACCTGCAAGTGCTTCTGCTGCTTTTGTCACATCATTTTCATTGGATCGAGCAAGCGCTGCGATCGTACATCCACGCACCTCTCTCGCAATCGTAGATACTGCTTCAAAGTCACCTTCCGATGCAGCAGGGAACCCCGCTTCTATAACATCTAATCCAAGGCGTACTAGAGATTGTGCAATTTCTACTTTTTCCGGTGTTTGAAGGGACACACCTGGTGTTTGCTCCCCATCGCGTAGTGTAGTATCAAAAAAATAAATTCTGTTGTCCATGATTGTTCCTCTTTCTAAAAATAAAAATCGCCCCCAGAGATGACAATGCATCCCTAGGGGCGTTATATGTTGCGTATTGGTTGCATAGAGGTTTTTACATTTTACATACTGTATGTTCTAGTCGTACTACATCATAGATTCTGCCTCTATCTTGTGCGTTGTTTGTCACAATCAACGGCATATTCTGCTATTAGTAAACTGTGCTTAAAACTATCAGAACATTCTAATAGAGTTTACATGTACTGTATACCTTATACAGATCTCATCGTAAAATGTAAGAAACACTAATCAACCTATGATACAAAAAAGCCCCTCAATGTGCAGTGCACATCAAGGGGCATTATCATTTCAATAACACGGTCCCACCCTAGTTGGTTCTCACAGTTATAACGGAACTACCGTCGATGACTACTCGGTTTCACCATCGCTGCTCACAGGGGAGTTTCAATATAACCGTTCTACTACTTCACACCAACCAGTAGCTCTCTGAAAGCAACTAACTATATCTTTATACCTGTTCATCGCATTTACTTTATGTAACTGAAGACTATTCTATAGCATTTTGAGTCGCTTGTCAATAGACTAATGTGTTTTTTATTTAGATGTGTACACAATACGAATAAATTCTGTTATATAATACAAATCATTGATTTGTTCAAATAATTAATGATGAAGCCTAACGAAAGAGGTTTCACCCTCTATACGTTAGGCTTCATCAATTTACGCATTTGAGATGAGCCTAACGCCAGCACACGTTGATGGCTCTTCTTGTTTGTGTCTTAAATATAGCATTGTTTGAGATAAAAAACAATAGGACGAGGGGATTGAAGAATGCATAACACACATCATATCACTTCAAAATTGATATACATTACATTACTTATATATTATAATTGTATTATAAGAACTAAGATTAAAGTATATTGCAACTGACCTTAATATACCTAGTTATACAGATATGAACTCTTTAAAACAAGCATTGGAAGAATAAATGCTATATTCAACTAGACTACCCCATTATGGGGACTGAACTTTTATAGTATGAAGGGTGGTGACAACTATGGGTCCTAATGATTCTCCGATAGGCTTCTAGCAGATAACATTTTGAGGTAAGTAATAATCATCAATAAACACTAAGGAGGTGGCAACCATGGGTCCTAATGACGGTCCAATCGAGCTTTGGGAAGACTAGTATACATCAAATTAAACACAAAAAACGCAGCGATTCTTCGCGAACTGCTGCGTTTTTTATTTTCTTCTATAGGTTTTATCCTACAACTCTTCTATTTTATACAAGGTATACCCTTCATAGTAATAACTATGGTCAATGCCTTTCATATAAACGTCCCTATCATCTATCCGATCAGTTAATGCACTTTTTAAGAGGTGCTTGATTTCAGTATCTTTAATAGGGCTTCGTTCCATAGCTAGTAAATAATCATCTTTGTCAACTAAACTCCAATCTACAACGAGATGTAGTTCTTGTTTCAGCATTAGATCTAGCCAGATTCTAGCACTTCTTCCATTACCTTCTCTGAAAGGATGTGCCACGTTCATCTCCACATATTTTTCAACAATTTCATCAAAAGTAGATTGTGGCATGTTTTCTATACTTTCAAGGGCAGCCTGTAAATACATCACTGGAGCAAATCTGAAATTACCTTTTGCTATATTAACAGACCTAACTTTTCCTGCAAAGTCATAGATATCTTCAAACAAATATTTATGTATCGCAGCTAATTGCGCAAAAGAACCTACAGGATACTTCTCTAGCACAGTAGTATCAAACAGATCTAACGCTTTCTTCTTACTAATCCGCTCTTCCTCTCTAGCAAGTTCTACAGAGTTAGCAATTCCCAACTTATTTTGCAATACCATACCATCACCACCTTCTAGCACAAAATATACAGACTCCTCTAACATTCATCATTTTTATAAAAATCTTCTAAGATATATGTTATCACTGGTGTTACAAACAATTCATATTTTATAATTAGTTCTATAAGATCATCGACATCGATTCACACAAAAGGACTGCACCCAGAATCTATTGTATTCTGTTGCAGTCCTTTCTATGTTACATACTCACTATGTCTTATTTTTTATTTTCAATGGCCGCTTTCACAAATCCTTTGAACAATGGATGGGCATTGTTTGGACGAGATTTCAATTCTGGGTGGAATTGTACGCCCACGAACCAAGGATGATCTGCTACTTCAACGCATTCTACTAGACGATTGTCAGGGGATGTACCGGAGATAATCAAGCCTGCATCTGTCAATTGTTGACGGTAGGCATTGTTGAATTCCCAACGATGACGATGGCGTTCATAGATTAAGTCTTCCCCGTATGCTTCATGTACTTTGGTACCAGGTACTGTTTTACATGGGTATACGCCAAGACGCATTGTACCGCCTTTTTCATCCACATCTACTTGGTCGTCCATTAAGTCGATCACAGGAAACTCACAACTTTCATCAAACTCTGTGGAAGTAGCGCCATTCATATCCAATACGGAACGAGCAAATTCCATCACAGATGTTTGCATACCTAGGCAAATGCCAAGGAACGGCACTTTGTGCTCACGAGCATATTGGATGGTAGAAATTTTACCTTCTACACCACGGCAGCCGAAACCACCTGGTACCAAGATACCGTCTACATCTTTGTATACTTCTGCTAGGTCCGTACCTTCTGCTTCTACCGCTTCAGAGTCAACCCATTTAATATTCACTTTCGTATCTTCTACAATACCTGCATGGCCCAACGCTTCTGCTACAGAAATGTATGCATCATGCAATGCTACGTATTTACCAACAAGAGCGATAGTAATTTCTTGTTTAGGATGTAAGATTTTATGAACCATTTCTTTCCATTCTGTCATATCTGCAGGACGGTCTTCTAAGTTCAATTTGCGCACAACAATGCTGTCTAATCCTTCATCTTGCATCATCAATGGTACCTCATAGATGGTGCTACAAGTACGGTTTTCCACGATAGCATCTGGGTCTACGTCACAGAATAAGGCCAATTTATCTTTCATTTCACGGGAAATCTCTTTTTCCGTACGGCATACGATGATATCTGGTTGAATACCGATACCACGAAGTTCTTTTACGCTGTGTTGTGTTGGTTTTGTTTTCAACTCGCCTGCTGCGCTGATATATGGTACCAATGTTACGTGGATGTATAACACATCATCGCGGTTGACTTCTTTTTTCACTTGGCGGATGGCTTCTAGGAACGGTAGGCTTTCAATATCCCCAACAGTACCACCGATTTCTGTGATAACAACGTCTGCATTGTCTTCTTTACCTACGCGGAACACAGCATTTTTAATTTCATTTGTAATATGAGGGATAACTTGCACTGTGGAGCCAAGGTATTCCCCTTTACGCTCTTTATTGATGACAGACCAATATACTTTACCTGCTGTGATATTGGATGTTTTACCTAAGTTAATGTCGATGAAACGTTCATAGTGGCCTAAATCTAGGTCAGTTTCTGCACCGTCGTCAGTGACGAACACTTCACCATGTTGATAGGGACTCATTGTGCCTGGATCAATATTGATATATGGGTCAAATTTTTGAATTGTCACCTTATATCCACGGTTTTTCAACAAACGTCCCAAGGATGCTGCAGTAATGCCTTTACCTAATGATGATACGACGCCACCTGTTACGAAAATATACTTTGTTGACATGATGCCTCCCTAATAATTATATGCTTCTGATTACATTTTTTCAGGAGCGGAAATACCTAAGATACCAAGACCATGTTGTAATACATGCGCCGTTGCTGTAATCAAGCCTAATCGAGCTTGTTGCAATTCTGGGTCAACGCCCATGATACGACCTTGTTTATAGAAGGAATGGAATAGACTTGCTAAATCGTACAAGTACTTCGCTATACGATGTGGAGCTTTATTGTTAGCAGACAACTGTACTTCTTCTGGGTAGGCCGCTAATTTTTTAATCAATTCCACTTCTTGTTCGCTTTGCAATGCTGTGAAAGTCGTATTCGCCCAGTCACCATAGGCGATACCAGCTTCTTTCACTTGTCCAAAAATACTGTGAATACGCGCATGGGCATATTGGATGTAGTACACTGGATTGTCGTTGGATTTAGAGGATGCCAAATTGATGTCGAAGTCCAATTGGCTATCTAAGGAACGCATCAAGAAGAAGTATCTTGCTGCATCTACCCCTACGTCTTCGATTAATTCATCTAAAGTAATGGTCTCCCCTGTCCGTTTAGACATTTTCACAAGTTCTCCATCACGGTATAAGAATACCATTTGCAATAACAGAACTTCTAATTTATCTGGGTTAAATCCAAGAGCTTCCATAGCTGCTTTTACACGGGCAATGTAACCGTGATGGTCTGCACCCCAGATGTTAATTAATTGTTTATAACCACGTTCGTATTTATCTTTGTGGTATGCAATATCTGCTGCCAAGTACGTAGGCTCTCCATTATCACGGATAACTACACGGTCTTTGTCATCTCCATATTGCATGGAGGCTAACCAGTAGGCGCCGTCTTTTTCATAAATGGCACCAGATTCCACTAGCTGATTCACCAATGTACGGATTTCTCCGTTTTTATGTAGGCTACGTTCACTGAACCAACGATCAAACTCTACACGGAAGTTGCGCAATGTTTTACGCAAACCATTCATTTTTTCTGCTAGCGCAAATTCTTTAAAGAATGGAATTCGTTCTTCTTCGGATAAAGCTGCGAAGAAGTCGCCTCTCCAATTGATTAATTCTTGAGCTGTATCGATGACATCTTGTCCACGGTAACCCGCTTCAGGGAACTCGTGTTTCATATCTAACAATTCCAAGTAACGAGCGTTTACAGAGGCTGCTAAGTTATCGATTTGTTTGCCCGCATCATTGATGTAGTACTCTGCAAATACATTGTATCCCGCAGCTCGCATCAAATTCACCAACGCGCTACCATAAGCAGCACCACGGCCATGTCCTACGTGTAATAAGCCCGTTGGGTTGGCGCTTACATACTCGATTTGCACCGTATCTTCTTCACGAAGTGGTGCATTACCGTAGGTTTCACCCGTTGTTAAGATCGTTTTTAATGTGTCATAAATGACATCTGATGCTAGGAAGAAATTGATAAATCCCGCACCTGCCACTTCTGCTCGTTCTAACCAATCATAATTCATATGAGAAATAATCGTTTCTGCAATCGCCCGTGGGTTGGATTTCGCAACCCGTGCAGATTGCATGGCGATATTGGTAGAAAAATCACCGAACTCTTTCTGCGGTGGTACTTCCAATTGTGCCTCTGGATAGGCACCTTCTGGCAGTTCTCCTTGTTCCAGAGCTATCTGCAAAGCATCCTTAATGGCTGCTTTCAAAACTTCTTTCATGTCCATACTGTACATCCTCCCGAATCTCTACATATAGTTGGTTGTAAAATTGCCATTCACCGCCAACAGAGATATCATATCCTAACTGAATATGGCCCTTGCCATCTTCCAAATCTATGTCTAATTCATGGGTCAGCATCGCCAGTTCCACCGCACCATAGGGCGTTTCGAGGCTGGCAATGTTCGTCTTTCCCAATTGATACTCATGACGCATAGAAAATTCACCAGTTCGCAATAGAACTACCGAATCTTTATAGGCCTTGATCGTTGTTTTCGTGTTACCTAAGCCAGTAACTTCGCTTTCCTCATAAATGATGTGCTTCGCCAAGGCCGTTTCGTAATACTTACCAGAGGATACTAATTCCACTACCGTATCTTCTCCATCCGCATCACGTTGCGTACTTTTCACAGATACAATCACTCGTTTCATCAGCATTCCTCCTCTCCGATTCACGCACTCTCTGTATCATTTAATTATATCACAACTTGCCGCAATGAGGGCATCTTTTTGGGACCTTTCCATGCGCTTCACTTGCTGTTCCATGGATTGAGCGTCTTGCTTTCTACTGAAAGCAGTGCTCCACACCAAAGTAACCGGTCTACGACCTCGTGTATACTTGGCACCCCCTTTAATTTCACCATTATGGGCTCGTATGCGTTTATCTAAATCTGTAGTCCATCCCGTATAGAGGGACCCGTCAGCACAGCGCACCATGTAAGTGTAAAACTTTTCTTCCATCTTACTCACCAGCTGGAATTGGTGCTACGTCAACAGACTGAATCACCACTGGTTCTTTCGGTGCATCCCGCTTATCTCGAGGCACACGACTGATGGCTTCCACCACGTCCATACCTTGTACCACCACACCGAAGATCGTATGCTTGTTATCTAACCAAGGCGTTGGTGCCACCGTAATGAAGAACTGCGCATTCCCCGTATTAGGCCCAGCATTGGCCATGGCGAGAATCCCCATTTTATTAAAGTGCAAATCATTGCTCACTTCATCAGGAATCGTGTATCCAGGACCACCTTTTTTATTATCCCCACCTTGGATCATAAACCCATCGATGACACGGTGAAAGGTTAAATTGTTGTAGTACCCTTGTTCAATTAGACTTTTAAAATTTTTCACAGTAATCGGTGCCTTGCTACCATAGAGGCGCACTTTGATGTCACCTTTGTTGGTATGAATCGTAGCATACTCATCAGCAATGGGTGTGGCATCAAAACTAGGCATCTTAGTTTCTACTTTCACATCTTTCTCTACTCCAGATTTCGCTTGCTCCGCTGCATCCGTGCCACAAGCGGCAATCACCACTAACGTAGCACCCAACAGAGCGCTCAGTAAGATACGTTGTATATTCATTAGTTATCTCCATTTCTAAAATAAAAACCACCGTTAGATGAAACCTCTAACGGCGGTCTTTATTTATTGTATCATACTTGGCGCAGATGTGCAAAAAGAATCTCGCTTAACGAGTCAAGACTTGACGCACAAAATAGCCTCGCTCTTTCAATTCTCCATTCAAATAGATAATCTCATTGGATTTGACACGAATTAAATACAGCGTGCCCTCACGTTCTACTAGTTTTTCCATGCCAATCTCACGAAGCACCTTGCCATACTCTTCATCATCAGGACCTAGCACCGTTGCCACCCCTTGAATCTGAACACTCTTTGCCGTACCAGGCCCCTTGTAAGGATCAAACACAGTAACAGATACATGTTTATTCGTCTTTAAATGGGAAAACTTCTCGCCACCTTCAGAGAAAATATCAATGTAGCCACCATGTACCGTATAGGACAGCGGAGTACAACGCACACCCTCTTCACTATACGTCGCTAACGCACAGGTATGACGAGCTTTCAAAAAATCAACAATCTCCACATGCAACTCACGAGGATCCATCTTCTTCGCCATCGCATCCTTCTCCGTCCAAAACGAAGCCGCTAATTCATAATCCATGATATCTCCTTTCATCCCCTACACGCATTTACCTAACAGTATTATGCACCAAGAAAGACGTAGATTTCAAGTACCGATAGGATAATTTTGAAAGTAATTATTATAATAAACCCTGTACCTCACCAACCCATACACCACAACAAAAGCAACCTAAGCAAAGCGCAAGTTTGCAAATGATCCCCCTAAGGAACGCCGTTACGCGTAGTAGCCTTGTGGCGTTCCCTTACTACGTAAATCACACAAACGCAGAAGACCGCAACATGCTCCGGAGCAAACCTAACCACTGTATCAGTTTGCGTAGGAATATGCCGTGCTCTTCCCTTACGCTAATTAAGAACGCCACAGGCTACATAGCGGAACAAGAGACGCCTTTAAAATCTTCACTTCATACGCTCTAAAAGTAGAGTTCGTTCAATTTCTAATATATCAGGAAAAATTAATGGTATCCCCTTCCTATGTAATGCTAACACTTTACGAGCTTTCTTTTGCAATTCTTTTTCAAATCGTCCATCAATTCTAACAGGCTTCTGATGAATAGCATCTATATATTCATTTTTAATATATTCGCTACTAACTGGACACATATTTTGAACTAAAAAAGCTTTTTTATGCCCCAGCACTTCCCCAAATAAAATAGTATCACACTTCCCATACTTATCAATTTTCGTATTATATATTTTCTGAAATTTGTCGATTTGTGATGAAAACGGTATCATCCAATATAAGTTAGTCAATGCATCTAAAAAAGCATAAAAACATGGTCTATCATGTGCCTGGCCATTTATAGTTTCTTTATTTTTCATTAAATATGGATCTGGAAAATCTACAAAATATTGATCTTTTATATAATAAAAATGACCTGTATTCATAAAATCCTCCTAAAAAATAGACTCCATCCTTTTGAATGGAGTCTACATAGTTGAGCTCGAACACTTATTGAGTCGCATATCGAGTAGCGACAACCATTTGAACTTAATCTTATTTTAGTTGCTCATTAAGTAACAACAATTATTTGATACAAATAGTATCTCTAATAACAGTATACGCACAATAAAAGGTAAAGTCAACACTAACATATGCTCCTCCAAAGAAACGCCATTACGAGTAGCAGCCTTGTGGCGTTCCCTTACCATCTAACTCACACAAATACAAG
>CAUQLO010000055.1:0-10010 GCA_963518725.1 uncultured Veillonella sp.
GTTAAACATCGTTGTGTTAACTTCGGTCAAGAGAAAAAAGAATTACCAGGTGAAGGTGTAGTTACTGGTTACGGTACTGTAGACGGACGTTTGGTATTTGCTTTTGCTCAAGATTTTACAGTAGAAGGTGGTTCTCTTGGGGAAATGCACGCTGCTAAAATCGTTAAAGCACAACGTATGGCAATGAAAATGGGCGCTCCTATCATCGGCATCAATGACTCCGGTGGAGCTCGTATTCAAGAAGCAGTAGACGCATTAGCTGGCTACGGTAAAATCTTCTTCGAAAACACTAACGCTTCTGGCGTTATCCCACAAATTTCCGTAATTATGGGACCATGTGCAGGTGGTGCGGTATATTCTCCGGCATTAACTGACTTCATTTACATGGTAAAAAATACATCTCAAATGTTCATCACTGGTCCAGCGGTTATCAAATCTGTAACAGCAGAAGAAGTAACAGCAGAAGATCTTGGTGGTGCAATGGCTCATAACAGTGTATCTGGTGTAGCTCACTTTGCAACAGAAAACGAAGATGATTGCTTAGCACAAATTCGTTACTTGTTGAGTTTCTTACCAAGCAACAACATGGAAGACACTCCATTAGTTGACACTGGTGATGATCCAGCTCGTGAAGATGAAGGTTTAAATACTTTACTTCCAGACAATCCAAATATGCCTTATGACATGTTTGATGTTATCCGTGCAACAGTAGATAATGGTGAATACTATGAAGTACAACCACACTACGCACAAAATATTATTACATGTTTCGCACGTTTTGCTGGACAAAGCGTAGGTATCATTGCTAACCAACCACGCGTAATGGCAGGTTGCTTAGATATCAATGCATCCGACAAATCTTCCCGCTTTATCCGTTTCTGTGATGCTTTCAACATCCCTGTTGTAAACTTCGTTGACGTACCGGGCTTCCTACCGGGCACAAACCAAGAATGGGGCGGCATCATTCGTCACGGCGCGAAAATGTTATATGCTTACTCTGAAGCAACAGTACCTAAAATCACTGTTATCACTCGTAAAGCATATGGTGGATCTTACCTTGCAATGTGTTCCCAAGATTTGGGTGCGGACCAAGTGTATGCATGGCCTACATCTGAAATCGCTGTAATGGGACCTGCTGGTGCAGCAAACATCATTTTCAAACGCGATGAAGATAAAGACGAAAAAACAGCTAAATACGTTGAAGAGTTCGCAACTCCATACAAAGCTGCTGAACGTGGATTCGTTGATGTGGTAATTGAACCTAAACATACTCGTCCTGCTATCATCAATGCATTAGCAATGTTGGCAAGTAAACGCGAAACCCGTGCTCCGAAAAAACACGGTAATATCCCTCTATAAAATATTCTCTAGAGGCATACTACACACTTTGCTTCTTGCATGATTCTACTATCATGGTTCTCTATTAATGAGGTGAAAGTATGACAGATAATCCGTGGCTAATTATGGCCATCAATATGACAATTGTATTCGCCGTTCTAATTTTGTTAGGCGTGCTTATGCATATTATTTATCTAGTAGATCCTACAAAAAAAAAGTCAACTAAGGCTGAGGTAGCAGAGGTACCATCAGCCACAGCTCCTAGTGTGGCAAGTACCACAACAAAACATGATGAAGTGGTTGCAGCCATTGTGGCAGCAGTATGTGCGATGGGATATTCCAAATCACAAATTGCTTCCGTAAGACCGATTGTGAGCACAGGTTGGAAATTGGACGGTAGACTGCTAGGTAGGAATGTAACCAGATAGTTTGGAGGAGAACTTAATGAATAAGACTACCAACGCACAAGCTACAAACAAAGAAACAGAAGTTGTTGCAGCTATTGTCAGTGCTATCGTTGCTATGGGCTATTCGCAAAATCAAATTGCATCCATTCGCCCAGTAGTGTCTAATTCTTGGCGACTAGCTAGTCGTTTACAGGCCCTATAAGCTAATCTAAGCTTATGAAAAAGTTTCATTACAAATAGGTAATTCAGGAGGAAGTTATAATGAAAAAGTTCAATGTTACAGTAAACGGTACAGTTTATGAAGTAGAAGTTAATGAAGTTGGCGGCGCAGCTCCAGTAGCAGCAGCTCCTAAAGCAGCAGCACCAGCTCCTAAAGCAGCTCCAGCAGCAGCTCCAGCTCCAGCAGCGGCAGCAGCTCCAGTTCCAGCAGGCGCAGAAACAGTAAAATGCCCAATGCCAGGTAAAATCTTATCCGTAGCAGTTACAGCTGGTCAAGCAGTTAAAAAAGGCGATCTTCTTTGCATCTTAGAAGCTATGAAAATGCAAAACGAAATCTATGCTCCACATGATGCAACAGTAGCTGAAGTTCGTGTAGCAGCTAACCAAACTGTAGCAACTGGCGACGCTTTAGTTGTTTTAGGCTAATCTTAACTTTATACTGCTTAAACTAAACCCTTCTAGTACTAAAGGAGGAACTCCATATGGACGCTTTTCTTGTTGCACTCAACTCTGTTTGGGTGGATAGTGGTTTTATTAGTTTCACAATGGGTCATGGTATTATGATCCTTGTCGGAATTATCTTATTGTATTTAGCTTTTGCGAAAGGCTTTGAACCTCTATTATTGAGTCCAATCGCTTTTGGATGTATTTTGGCTAACATTCCTAACAATGGTTTCCATGAAGGCGTTATGAACCTCATTGGATTAGGGATTAAATACGAAATCTTCCCACCTCTTATCTTCCTAGGGGTAGGGGCAATGACAGATTTCGGTCCTCTCATTGCAAATCCTAAAACATTGTTATTAGGAGCAGCAGCTCAAATCGGCGTATTCGTGGCTCTTGGTGGAGCAATGATGGTTGGATTTACTGCGAAACAAGCAGCCGCTATCGGTATCATCGGTGGTGCTGACGGTCCTACATCCATTTACTTAGCTTCAAAATTAGCGCCTGAGTTATTAGGTGCTATCGCAGTAGCGGCATATTCCTATATGTCCCTCGTACCATTGATTCAACCTCCGGTTATGAAGTTATTTACAACTCAAAAAGACCGTGAAATCGTAATGGAACAATTGCGTGAAGTAACTCGTTTTGAAAAAGTTGTTTTCCCAGTAGTAGCGACAATTTCCATTTCCTTGTTGTTACCACCGATCACTTCTTTATTAGGCATGTTAATGCTTGGTAACTTATTCCGTGAATCTGGTGTAACAGCTCGTTTGGCAGATACTTCTGAAAACGCTTTGATTAACACAGTAACAATTTTCTTGGCTACTGGTACTGGTCTTACAATGACAGCAGACAGTTTCTTAAATTTAGAAACCATTAAAATTATCGTGTTAGGCTTAATTGCCTTCATCGGTGGCACCGCTGGTGGTGTTATCTTCGGTAAATTAATGTGCTGGGCAGATGGTGGTAAAACAAATCCATTGATCGGCTCTGCTGGTGTATCTGCGGTACCAATGGCGGCCCGCGTATCACAAGTAGTTGGTTCCCAGGCGAACCCAGCGAACTTCCTATTGATGCATGCGATGGGTCCAAATGTAGCAGGTGTTATCGGTACAGCTGTAGCGGCTGGTACGATGCTTGCTATGATGAAATAATTTGTATCTATGCCTAGGCATTGCACATGCCTTGCCTAGGCGTATTACAAATACATGCAGTACTTCGTACTGTATCGGCGCTTTACAAACACTTAAACTTTTTATTCACTTTTTCTTTCTCATGAGGTGACGCCTATGATATTATCAGACGAAACAAAGTTTTTCACGTGTATTTGTATTGCGCTTTTTATTTTTATTATCACCGCACTCCTCATTGGAGAAGAACGAAAATCTAAATGGTTTCAAAAACGGACAAGATATAGTTTTTTTCTTCGTCGTGGTCTACTTGGTGAGTGGCTACACTTTGGATACCCTTGCACAAAAGAAGGGTATGGAGTGACGGCGATTGTCTTCGTTCTTATTAGCCTATCTTCCTATATTATATGCACCTATTTCTAGCGTGCTTTGCGGCTAATAAGGAATGTATCCCTTAGGGAGGAGTTGATTCTTATGGATCCGGCTGTACAAACCTTAATTGTCCTTGGTGTAATGGCGTTATTATTTGTAACAGAAATTATTCCACTCGCAATTACTTCTATCGGTGGTGCTATGGCACTTGGTTTATTAGGTGTTATTCCAATGAAACAAGTATTTAGCGGTTTATCCGATAGTACAGTAGTATTATTTGCAGGTATGTTTATTATTGGTGCTGCATTGTTCCATACTGGTTTAGCACAAAAAATTGGTATTTCCGTAGTTAACAAAGCAGGTAAAAGTGAAAATGGTCTTATGATTGCCTTAATGCTTGTTACTGCAGGTATGTCCTCGGTGCTTTCTAACACGGGTACAGCAGCAGCGTTATTGCCAGTAGTTATTGGTATCTGTGCATCTGCTAAAATTCCAGCATCCCGTCAATTGATGCCTATGGCATTTGCGGCAGGTATTGGTGGTATCATTACATTAGTAGGTACACCTCCTAATATCATCATCAATGGTGCGTTAGGTCAAGCAAAACTACCTCAATTCGGTTTCTTTGAATTCGCATGGATTGGTATTCCTTTAACAGTTGCATTTATGATCTACATGGTAACAATTGGTAAACATTTCTTACCTAAACATGATGGCAATGCAGATGCTGAAGTAGAACAAGAAGTAGATGCTAGTGAAATTTCTAATGATCCTAAAAAAATGTGGTACTCCGGTATCATCTTATTAGGCGTAGTATTGTTCATGGCATTGTCTGATCCATTAAAAAGTATTGGTATTAACGTTCCTCTTCATGTAGCCGCTATCGTAGGTGCTATCTTAGCCGTACTAGCTGGTTGCTTGAAAGAAAAACAAGCTTACCAATCCATAGACTGGGTAACTATTTTCCTATTTGCTGGTATGATGCCAGTAGCAGCCGCTATGAATGATTCTGGGGCAGGTAAAATGATTGCCAATGCAGTAGTAGGTATCATGGGTGATAACCCAAGCCCTTACTTTGCAACAGCTGTGTTATTCATCTTATCTTGTGTATTAACACAATTTATGTCCAATACAGCATCTTGCGCATTGTTGGCTCCAATTGGTATTTCTATTGCTCAAGCGATGGGTGCAAGCCCTCATGCAGTACTTATGGCGATTGGCGTTGCCGCATCTTGTGCATTCGCTACTCCAGTAGGTACACCACCTAATACAATCGTATTAACACCTGGTAATTACAAATTTATGGACTATGTGAAAGCAGGTACTCCATTGATCTTGGTTTGCTTTGTTGTAAGTCTTATCGTAATTCCAATGGTATGGCCTTTCAATATGCCATAATCTAATATACGTTGATTAGGTATACTATACAATTAAATAGCTACTAGATAAGGGCTGACTTAGAATCTTGCACTAGATTCTGTAGTCAGTCCTTTTTGTGAAAGGTAGTATAAGAAATGATTTAAAAGGGTTGAAAAAGATATCTACCAATAGGAATAAGGTCTTATATATCTCGATTATTAGGTGAAGATATAAAGAAATTTTTGTTTTTTCTTGCTTACTAGAGAATTTGATTCTATTTAGGTGTATAATAGTATCTGTACTACAATTCCTATATGTAAGAATAAGAAGGTGAATCTGTGAGACCTACCTATGTAGAAATAGATACAGCACAAATACGAAGTAATTTACGAAAAATTAAAGATTGTCTGCCAGAGTGGTGCACGAGTACGGCGGTGGTAAAAGCTAATGGGTACGGCCATGGCAGTGTCATGGTAGGACGTATTGCCGTAGAGGAAGGGTATGAGTCGTTAGCAGTGGCATTCCCTGAAGAGGCAATTCCTCTACGTGAAGCAGGGATAACGGTGCCGATTTATTTGTTGGGTTTAACATTGCCGCAGTCTTTTGATTTAGTCATTGAAGGTCATTCTAGACCAGCTATTTCTGAATCTACGGATTTAGAGGCATTGAACGAGTGCGCTCGTCGTCATGAAACGATTGTGGAGTGCGCTATTGCTGTAGATACAGGTATGCATCGTATCGGCAGTAAGCCAGAAGATGTATTGGCGTTCCTAGAACGTGTAGAATCTTACGAATATTTACGTGTGGATGGATTCTTTTCACATTTAGCAAATGGAGATGCTGCCGATCAAAGTCATGCAAACTTTCAGGTATCACAGTTTAGAAAAGTAGTGGAAACGATTCGTGCCCATCGTGATGAGGACTATCGGTTTTCCTTGGCTAATAGTGCTGGATTATTGGCGGTGAAAGATAGTTTGTTCAACGATGCGCGTCCAGGTATTATTCAATATGGCATTATGCCGTCTATGGATGTGCCAAACCGATTGGGGTTGAAGCCAGCCTTGAGTTTATATAGCAAAGTGGTACATGTGCAACATTTGCCAAAAGGTTCTTCCATAGGCTATGGTAGTACCTATACGACAACAGATGAGGAGACCATAGCTACTATACCCGTAGGCTATGCTGATGGATATCCACGGGTGCTATCCAATAAGGGGTCGGTGCTGATTCATGGCGCACGTTGTCCTATCGTGGGACGCATTTGCATGGATCAATTCATGGTGAAAGTTCCAGACCATATTACAGTGGCTCCTGGTGATGCAGTGGTATTACTGGGTAAACAGGGGCAAGAAAGTATTACGGCTCTTGAGTTAGCCTATTTGGTGGGAACCATCCCGTATGAAATATTCTGTAACTTTTCAGAACGAGTGCCACGACATTATATTTAATGACCCCATAGTATACATGCGATATATAATGCGTGGAATGTAGCGTGAAGTATGATGGATGCTTGAAAATAAGAAGTATATATAACATACATAAACGCTTTGCGTGAAATATGACGGATATTTGAAAGTAAGAAATATATATATCATACATTAATATGGACATATAGTATGGAATTACTCATGTATATGTAACAAGAGTATGTATGATAAAACAAAATGGATGCCCTGTGTAGTTTCTTTCATGGAAAGAGAGTCTACGGAAGGCATCCATTTTGCATGTGTTACATATGTTTGTAAATGTATTGTATGATGTACAGCGTGCAATGTACAGTATAGAATGTACAGTTATATATCACTCTTCTAATAGATAGAATAAGAGGTACGAACATGCGTGAAGGTATTTGTATATCCCTAGAGATAGTGTACTAGATCTCGTAAATAGGTGAACTAAACAAGGATCGTGCAGCATTTTCGATATACAAAGCTGTATTGGATTGGTTCATTGTATATAAGTGAATGCCGGATACGCCTTCTGTGATGAGGTCTACGATCTGATTTAATGCGTATGCAAGACCTGCATCGCGTAGGGCCACGGGATCATGCTCGTATTTGTCTAAGATCGCTTTAAATTTACGAGGGATGGCTGTAGCATTGCTAGTCAATAGACGTAGTGCTTGGTTGCGATTGATAATCGGCATTACACCGGCTAGGATTGGCGCCTCAATACCGGCAATGGCACATTTTTCTTGAAAGTCGTAGAAGACATTGTTGTCTAAGAAGAATTGTGTCACTAGTAGTTCGCAGCCAGCATCTACTTTTTCTTTCAAGAATTTAATATCTTGTAATTGGCTTGGTGAATCTGGATGCACTTCTGGATAGCAAGCGCCAGAAATTTGGAAATGCGGAGCATATTCTTTGACGAAATGCACGAGTTCTGTAGCATATTTGAAATCCCCTACTGGAGGTAAATCTTCTAAGATGTCACCGCGAAGGGCTAATAACTTATGAATCCCTAGTTCATCGAGTCTATCTATGACAGATTTCACTTGTTCTTTGGATAAATAGATAGCTGGTAGATGGGCTTTTGTAGGGATATGCAAGGTATTTTGCACATAATTGGATAATTTAATCGTCGTTTCTTCGATATTGCGTTGTTTATTGCTACATGTGACAGAAATAAACTCTGGTTTTAAGTTTTTCAATTCATCTAAGACGGCAATAATTTTTTCGTCCCCCACTTGTGTGTTAGGAGGGAATATTTCATAGGATAAAGTTGGTCGTTTTTGTTGTATAGTTTCGCTCATGGCTAGGTCCTTTCTTATTAGTCAAATATGTTCTTATGATACCAATTTTTTGCGATATAGACCAATTCATAATATATATAGTTGGTTATAAATAAAAACTATATAGGATGATAGATAACTATGATAGATTTGATAAGGAGACTGTCAATAATTTTTTGTGAACGCTTTAAGAAATAAATGCTCTAAGCAATTAAATGGTTGAAAGTAAAAAAACAAATCCTATATGTATTCTTTCAGGGGGAGACTGTTATATTTGCATATACGTGCATAGAGACATCAATCAAGTAATCAAGGTAATAGTTGTATAGATATGATAGGAGCATTTTCCTATTATATACTAGTAAAATAGTATAAATTTAGTAAAATAAATGTTGACTATGAGTGGTCTTTTATGTATTATAAGTGTACAAGATTGTCATTTCCTATGGGGAATTGACAATGGAATCGTTAATAACATGAAGTGCCTAACGTGTAAGCATCTTAGTTTACTCGTTAGGTTTTTCATTCCTAGGAAAGAATTAATTACAATACATATGATACTTCATGATAGATATAGAAAAGGCAAATACAAATGAGAATACAACAATTACAATACTTAGAGAAAATTGCAGAGAAAGGATCTATTAATGAAGCAGCCAAGGAATTATATTTATCCCAGCCTAGCTTATCCAATGCAGTGAAAGAATTAGAACATGAAATGGGGGTTCAGCTCTTACTGCGTACGAAGTCTGGGGTAACCTTGACCCATGATGGGCGAGAGTTTATGATATACGCGCGGCAAGTATTAGATCAAATACAATTATTAGAAGAACGCTATAAATCCAATACGAAGCGGAAGGAGCACTTCTTTATTTCTGCGCAGCATTATGCCTTTGTGGTGCATGCTTTTGTAGAGCTCATAAAAAGTGTGGATACAGATGAATATCAATTTGGCTTACGGGAGACGGAGACGCAAAATATTTTTGAAGATTTAGCAACTTTCAAAAGTGAATTAGGTATTCTGTATTTAAATAATTTTAATCGTCAAGTAATGGAGAAATTGTTTAAAGAGTATAAGCTTACCTTTTATCCGTTGTTTGAAGCAGAACCTCATGTATTCTTGTGTAGAGAGCATCCTTTGGCGAACCAAGATAAAATTACATTGGAAGATTTAGAGGAGTTCCCTTACTTGTGCTATGACCAAGGGGAAGACAATTCCTTCTATTTCTCCGAGGAAATCTTGAGTACTTTGGATAGAAAAATGACTATAAAAGTATCCGACCGTGCTACCATTTTTAACTTGATGGTTGGCTTGAATGGATACACCATCAGCTCCGGTATTTTGAGCCGTGAGTTAAATGATGATAAGATCATCGCGATCCCATTGGATGTAGAAGATACGATGACCATGGGTTATTTAATGCCTCATATGTTAGAGCCAAGTGCGATTGCGAAAAAATATTTAAAATTACTGAAAGAACACATTCGCAATTACGGGTTTGAAGTGATGGAGTGGAAAAAGAAATAATCCCATGTAACAGGATATGACAGATTGAACAGAGGAGTGCTATGATAGCATCCCTCTGTTTTTGCATGCTTAGTATATGTTGTTGTATGGGATGGGTAGTCATTTTGTTGACTGGTGGTAGATGCTAGAGAAGTAAAAGAGTTGTAGATGCTAGAGAAGTAAAAGAGTGGTAGATGACGAAAGAGGAGCCTTCGGAGGTAGTGTGTAGAGAGATTTAGAGATAGAGAGAGGTGCATATATTAGAATATAACTTTCATATTGAGAATAAATATAAATTATAAAAAGAATAACTGTTAGTAATAAATTAGAGGTCTAGTATGAGATGTATGCTAACTATTATAGAATTGAAATCGTAAAATGCAATATTGGTATTTTGTAATAACTGAAATTTATGTCAACGTGAAATATTGTTATAGTCTGTAAATGCCGTTCTATTCTTTCACAAAACAGTTTATAATCAAGGTATAACTTTATATTCGCCT
>CAUQLO010000056.1:0-9765 GCA_963518725.1 uncultured Veillonella sp.
TTGATTTTTTCAGGTAATACATCTGTCATAGCTGTTTCAATAAATCCTGGTGCTACCGCATTTACAGTAATACCACGAGCGGCTAATTCTTTAGCACATGTTTTTGTGAAGCCAATCACCCCTGCTTTTGCAGCTGCATAATTGGCCTGACCCACATTACCTGTGACACCAGATACAGATGTCATGTTGATAATGCGACCAGAACGTTGTTTCACCATGAGCTTAGCCACAGCTTTAGATACTAAATATACGCCTTTCAAGTTGATATTCAATACATCATCCCAATCGGAGTCCTTCATACGGATTAACAAGCCATCGCGGGTAATACCTGCATTGTTTACCAATACATCAATATGACCGAACGCAGCATGTGCTTCATCTACCATTGCTTGTACTTCGTCTGCATTACCTACGTCCGCTTTGATTTTAAGTGCTTTACGGCCTAATGCTTCCACTTTTTCCACTGTTTCTTGCGCTACAGCTTCATTGCCAATATAGTTGACAATTACATCTGCTCCAGCTTTTGCTAATTCCACGGCTACGGCTTGACCAATACCGCGGGAAGCGCCTGTTACCAATGCTACTTTACCTGTTAAATCCATCTTATTCTCCTTGTAAGAATGCAATTGCGGAAGCTAAGGATGCCTCGTCTTCTACATTTGCTAATTCCATTGCTTTATTAATTTTTTTCGTGAATCCTGTCAACACTTTGCCAGGGCCTACTTCTACAAATCGAGTGGCACCAAAGTCTACCATAGTAGCTACGCAGTCTTCCCAAAGTACGGGAGTTGCTGCTTGTGTTACCAAGGCTTCTTTGATCGCTGCCCCATCGTGTAGGATTTCACCAGTAATATTGGCTACCACTGGAATTTGAGCATCTTTCACTTCGATTTTGTCTAATTCTTCTTGTAAACGTTTGGCTGCTGGTTCCATCAAACGGCTGTGGAAAGGAGCACTCACTGGCAACATTACTGCACGTTTTGCGCCAGCTTCTTTCATTTTTTCCGCTGCCACTTCCACTGCTTTTGTAGCACCAGCAATCACGATTTGACCTGGGCAGTTGAAATTAACTGCTTGTACAGATCCTACTGTATCGTTCACTTCTTCGCAGATGCGAACGACTTCTTCACGAGGTAATGCTAAGATTGCCGCCATAGCACCTTCGCCCAATGGCACTGCTTCTTGCATATACTCACCACGTTTATGCACTACGTACACAGCGTCTTTAAAATCAAGAACGCCGGCAGCTACTAATGCACTGTATTCACCAAGACTATGACCACCCACGATATCTGGAGTAAAGCCTTTTTCTTTTAAAATTTCATAACATGCCACACTAGCTGTTAAAATAGCTGGTTGTGTGTTCGCTGTTTTTACTAATTCCGTATCTGGACCTTCAAAACATAATTGTGAAATAGAATATCCCAATGCTTCATCTGCTTGAGCAAAACGCTCTCTAACGATAGGGTATGCTTCGTATAAATCCTTTAACATACCTACTTTTTGAGACCCTTGACCAGGGAATACAAATGCTGTTTTCATAAGGTTTCCTCCTCCTTATCGGATAACAGATTTAAGGTTCAACATAACTTCTTCTGCTTCACGAACAATATCTTGAATGATTGTTGCACAAGGTTTAATGTCTGTTAACATACCTGCGATTTGGCCAATCATAACGGAACCGTTTTTCGTTTCCCCTTCAATAGCTGCTTTTCTAAGCGTGCCAGCACCTAAGTTTTCAAGGGCTTCTTTTGGAGCACCGCTAAATTCAAGGGATTGGTATTTACGAGCTAATAAGTTTTCAATGATACGAACAGGGTGACCTGTTGTCAAACCTGTCATAACAGTGGAACGGTCTTTCGCTTTCAATACTGCTTCTTTATAGTTTTCATGAGCAATACATTCTTCGGATACAACGAAACGAGATCCCATTTGGATCGCACTAGCACCCAATGCTAAGGCTGCTGCCATACCACGGCCGTCCGCAATACCGCCAGCTGCGATGACTGGTACATCTACAGCATCAACGATTTGAGGAATTAAACACATAGTTGTAATGTCCCCAACATGACCGCCAGACTCTGTACCTTCAGCGATAACCGCATCAATACCACCACGAAGTAAACGTTTTGCTAATAGTACAGATGCTACTACAGGAATCACTTTTGTACCGATTTCTTTGAAAGCTGGTACCCATGTAGCTGGGTTGCCCGCTCCTGTTGTGATTACTGGAACGCGTTCTTCTAAAGCCACGTCCATAACTTCATTCACGAATGGAGACATCAACATGATGTTACAACCATATGGTTTACTCGTACGCTCTTTTACTTTACGAATTTCTGCACTGAATACATCTGGTGGCATATGTCCAGCCCCGATAATTCCTAGACCACCAGCTTCAGACACAGCAGCTGCTAATTCCGCTGTACCCAACCAAGCCATACCACCTTGAAGAACAGGATACTCTATCCCTAACAAATCACAAATATCAGTCTTAATCATCTTTTCCTCCTTAGCACCATTTCATTACTAGACTTGCCCAAGTCAAGCCTGCGCCAAATCCAGCAACGGCAAGATTATCACCTTTTTGTAACTTTCCTGCTCGCACTGCTTCATCTAAAGCTATGGCAATGGATGCTGCTGATGTGTTTCCATACTTAGGTAAATTAATAAATACTTTATCTTCTGTCAAGCGCAAACGATCCGCTGCAGATGAAATAATACGAGTATTCGCTTGATGAGGGATAAAGAAATCTAACTCGTCTAATTCCATATTTGCCATTTCTAGGGCTTTCAACACTGTTTTACCCATTGTTTTCACAGCAAATTTATATACCTCTTGTCCATTCATGTGGACAAATGTCAAGCCTTCTTCACGACGCTCGTTCGTGGCTGGCAATGCAGTACCACCAGATGGAATGCATAAATGCATACCGCCTGTGCCATCCGCACCCATATCCATGCCGAGCATACCATAGCCTTCTTCTACAGAAGATACGATGCATGCCCCTGCGCCATCACCAAATAGTACACAAGTATTGCGGTCTTCCCAGTTTACAACGCGAGATAATACCTCTACACCTACCACCAGGACATTCTTAAATAACCCTGCATTGATGTACGTACTAGCTGTAATCATGGAGTATACATACCCAGAGCAAGCTGCGGACAAATCAAAGGCTGCCGCATTTTTAGCACCTAGGTTAGCCTGTACTAAGCACGCTGTAGAAGGGATTGCCATGTCACCTGTTAAGGTTGCCACGATGATACAATCCAAATCTTCTGCCGTCAAATTTGTCGCTTCTAAGGCTTTTTTTGCCGCTTCTGTAGCCATATCCGATGCATTCATACCTTCTGGCGCAATACGACGCTCTTTAATGCCTGTTCGCTCTTGAATCCAAGCATCGCTGGTATCTACCATCTTTTCTAAATCTGCATTTGTAAGAACTTTTTCTGGCACATAGCTACCGGTACCAATAATTCCAACTGCTTTATTCAGCATTGTCATATTTCAGGTTCCCTTCTTCTTCAATACTTGTGGAAATATGTTCAATCAACTTCCGCTCTACTAAGTCTCCAGCAATCTTGATGGCTGTCATAATTTCTTTTGACTTAGAACTGCCGTGGCAAATGATGAATACACCATTGACACCAAGCAGCGGAGCGCCACCATTTTCTGTATGATCTAGACGTTTTTTTATTTTCTTAAACACAGGAACGATTAACAAGGCTCCTAGTTTAGAGATAATACTACTTTGTTTAATGCCATCTTTCAGGATTTCTTGTACCACCGAAACAAGCCCTTCTGCAAATTTCAGAACTACGTTTCCTACAAATCCATCACAAACGACAACATCCACTGTGCCCTTCGGAATATCTCTGCCTTCTACATTGCCTTTGAAAGGAATTGTTTTCAGCTGTTGCAACAATGGGTATGTTTCCAACACCACATCATTCCCCTTAGTAGATTCTTCCCCAATGTTGAGCAAGCCTACTGTAGGATTAGATTTACCAAGCAACAACTGTGCATAGTTATATCCCATAATGGCACCTTGTACCAAATGTTTTGGTTTACTATTGGCATTGGCTCCAGAGTCCAACATAATGGTTACACCATTCGCCGTTGGCAGAGGTGTGGCAATGCAAGGACGTTCAATCCCTTTAATGCGCCCCAATCCCAATAGAGCCGCTGCCACCGCTGCCCCAGTACTACCTGGTGCAATCACAGCGTCACATATTTTATCACGCACTAGCTTTGTGGCCACTGCAATGGAGGCATCTTTTTTCTTGCGCAACGCAATACTTGGATGCTCGTGCATTTCAATGACTTCACTAGCGTGGTGAATAGAGATTCTTGGATTCTCCATTTCACCTTCTGTTGTTAATATTTCTTTTATCTTTTCTTCATCACCGACCAGCACGACTTCCATATTATCATATTCGTGCACAGCGGCAATGGCTCCTAATACTATTTCCAGAGGGGCGAAATCGCCACCCATAGCATCTACTGCAATCTTCATAGTTCCCCTTTATTCTATCACAGATTCCATAATGAATTTAGCGCGAAACACTTCTTTCACAGTATCTTTGATCGTTACCTTAATAAAGAATTTTTCACCACGTTGTCGCACTAACTCTGCTTTCGCCGCTAAATTGACGTCGCTCTTAACGAGACTTTTATATTTAATATTGCCTACCCCAGCGATTACCGTAGGAACTCCTACAATAGCGCGCGCCAAGGAATTTGCTTGGGCATATAAATACTGCGCCTCTACATAACCAGAGCTATCTAACATGTCTTTCGTCGTACGCAGAACACTGATTCCATATTGTCCAACCAATAAATCAATCACATCTCCTACCACGTCCGTACGATCCATATGCTGTCGGTCATCTGTATGCTCCTGTGCCATTGCCTTAATCCGTTCACGTAATTCAGGAATGCCTAAGGCCAAACGATCCAATCGAATGGTTGGCACACTTACATTAAACCATGTGGCCAATTCCTCATCTGTCGTGAAGGGACTTATATTCAGTTTTTCTCGCAATAACTGCTGCCGTTCTTCCTTCTTGATACGACTCATATAACCACCTTTTATGACCAAGTAATAATACTTCCATGTAATTATACTCTAATATGACTATAGTATGCAAGCTTTTCTTGATTAAAATGTGATATTTTTATACTTATTTGAGAAAATGAAGTTTCCCTTCATTGTTTTTCACGATCACCAAAGGGGTTGAATTTCCTTGGTTCTGACGACGGTCTACCACATTTACATGTCCCACGAGGCGTTCTATAACGATGGGATTCTCATCTTCCTGGTAAATGGTGCCCGCCGTATGTTCCGTAT
Source organism: uncultured Veillonella sp. (assembly GCA_963518725.1). Taxonomy (GTDB): domain Bacteria; phylum Bacillota; class Negativicutes; order Veillonellales; family Veillonellaceae; genus F0422. The sequence continues at coordinate 5,355 of CAUQLO010000056.1, forward strand.
CACCACCGAATAGAGTTTCAATATGACTTCCTGTGAAAGCATATCCTTTTCCCGTCTTTTTGAGTAGCTCTTCATGGCCTGTTCTGTGGCGTTTTGCACCAATCCATTGATTATGCCACTCTCCTTGATGACTGAGGTGAAGCACTACACCAGAATGATGAGGGTTATTGCCACTTTCAGCAAATTCATTTAAAGCTGCCCCTGTCCAACGAGAGTCCGCCGTTTCCATATGCAAATCGATGAACGAACCATGACGGCCCAGATTCGGATTCAATCCATAGTTTTTATTTAACACCCCAAGATTACCCTTCACTTGTACTGTCACCGGAGTGGTTGTGGCACTGGTTCCTAAAGACGTAGCTGTATAGGTGTCTGCAAGTTGGGATGTGCCAATGCCGATGTTCCCTTCCTCTGCAATGGCTGCATACACATCAGCCTGTTGGAATGGCACTGTTTCAATCGTAACGGGGCCATCCAAGGTAATATAACTGTCCTTGTTCGCTTGCACCCCATTACCGACGGCACGAATCACCGTCGGACCGTGGACAACCACCTTTGTGTCGTACTTTGGATCATCTACTTGCTTGCGCCCAAAGCCTGCATAGATGCCGCTCATATAATAATGTGCCATCTCATCCGCTTGGTCATAGGGGTGCCCATTGCTTACATCCACTTGCAAGCCCTTGTGCACAGTTAGCTTCGTACCATCCAATACGTACATACCCGTTACATTGTGATGCTTCTGCTCTGCCGTGTCATACCCTACACCGCTCACCTTAATATGCAGTCCCTCTGGATAGTTGAGCACCTCATGGTATTTGCGCATCCCCACAGCTCGCCCCGCCGTGTTCACCTCAATGCGCTCCGGTTGCGTCACAACCTGTTGAAAGTCTACCTCTGCCGATGCTCCATACACAAACGGTACGGCGCTCAAGCATGCCATAACAAGTCCTGCTAATACATTCCGTTTATAATTCATACATACTCCCCTTACGAATCACTTGGACCTCTACTATGAATATCTTTATATCCCCTTTAGTATACCATTGGTAGGGGGTATTGCCTATGGTAGTGCTATTCCAATTGGTCATACAACATCTAGTAGGTCAATTAAAATGAGACGCCCCTCGTTGGAACGTCTCATGTTGTTATGATTCGGTTGTATTAGAATTTGAATTTCATCCCTACATTGTATGTACGACCACCTGTTGCTTCTCTAGCGTAATATTCACGATTGAATAGGTTTTGCACGCCGATTTGCAAAGTAGCTTCTTTGGATACTTTGTAATTTACAGAAGCATTTGTTAAGAAGTACGCATCTTCTGCCTCTGGCTCACCACCGGCAGTGTCTTTACCTTGGCGTGCACTAACGTATTGCATATCCCATAAGGCATTCCACTTGCCACTATTGTATTCAAAACCACCATGGAATAAGTGTCTTGGAATCTCAAAGTTTTGTTCTTTTCCATCACTTTGATCTGTATTGGCCAAAGCTTTGCTTTCTATATATCCCATTTGCCATGTATAGTTTCCAAAGACAGACCATTTGTTAGACAATTTGTGACGAAGTTCTAGTTCTACACCACGACGCGTTTCTGATCCTACATTGATATATTTTTTGTAATCATCAGTACCATCTGCTTTTTTAAACGTCACATATTGAATCTTATCTTTTGTATTCACATAAAAGGCTGCAACGTTTAATTTTGTACTTTCATTCCAAGATTTTTTCAAACCAAGTTCAAAGGTATCTGAATGTTCTGGATTTAACTCCGGATTTGCATAAATAGGAGTTTTAGATGTTTGACCGAAGCGGTACACTTGGTACAACGTTGGCGGTGCAAAGGAATGACCATAGGATGCATAGACATTGGTAGAATCATCAAGGTATCTTTCTACGGATAGTTTTGGACTCAACTCCGTGTACGATCCATCGTTGTGATGTACCACATCGTAGGATTTCGTTTTCTTATTGTACTCCCCGTGAGACCCACCATATTTTTTAAAGTGGTCTAAACGCAATCCTGCATAGATAGCCCAATCATCATTAGGACGATACGTATCTTGTACAAAGGCTGCCATCGTACGAGACGCGCCTGTATTGGTTTCGCTAACGCCATTCGGGAACAGTGTGCTGTCCTTAGAGTTTTTATCACGCCAATGTTGTAAGGAAATTTTCTCTTGATCAAATCGTTCTTGTTTCCAGTTGAATCCCCCTACAATCTGGTGCTTACCTTCTGGTTTCCAAGCTTTTTGCACATCTAGATTATACGCTTTCCCTGGATAGAAGGAATGAGAACCTGCCCCGTCATACTCACCGTTTATAGCTTTTTCTGGCACAGAATAGCCATCTTTCTTTTTATCTAAATAACCCAAAGAAATCTGTAATTTATTCTCTTCATTTTTATATTGCAAGTTGTGGGAATGATATTCTCGCTCGGCATCATGACCTAAGAAACTATTGCCATTCAACTTCACGTACTGCTTATCACTTACTTTCACATCCCCAGCAAAAATAGCCTTACTATTCACTATAACGGCACTATTAGGATTGTGGTAGGAATACTTATTATTGGCGTAAGTATAGCGGTAGGTTAAGGTTTCTTTCTTACCTAAGTTCATCGTCACATACGCTGATAGATTTTTATTATGCAGTGATTTATCCCCACGATTCCCTAAAACATATTTGCCACTTTTCAATTGTTCCAACGGCATATCTGGTGTAATCGCTTTTACCTTACTAGTAATTGCTTTACTCTTATCTGTCACGAAAAATCCTGGGAACCCATTTGTGCGACGCTCTTCTGCAGATACACCAATAGCTACCTTATCCGACACACGAGCATCAAAACCTAGCTCATTGTTCCAAGTACCATAAGTCCCGCCATTGATCTTGCCATGCCAACGAATCCCTTGACGATTTGCCTTCGGTGCGATTTGTTTCGTTGTAATACTCAATATGCCCGCTACCCCTTTACCACCATACAAAGAGGAACTAGCACCACGTACCAATTCAATACGATCGATTGAATGCACAGGAATCGCTTCCCAATCTACTTTATTATTGAAAGAATTATTCATCGGTACGCCATCCACGAGTACAGAGATATTTTTGGAATCAAATCCACGGATTTGAATGTCCCCCGCAGAGGCTTGGCTTTTATACACCCCTGGCAACAATTGAATAGCATCCGCCACCGTATCCACCTTGCGATTTTCAATATCCTTCGCTGTCACCACAGACACCGAACTAGGCGTTTTGGCAATATCCTGCAACGTTCTCGTAGCCGTTACCGTCACATCCGGCAAGATCACCGTTTCTTCTACCTCTTGCGCATCATGAGCATACCCTGTATAAGTACCCAACGCTACCGTAACCATAGATAACAATAGCAACCGCGTTGCATTTCGTTTTACTTGTTTCATTCGTGCTTCCCTTCTTACTATAAAACAAACATTAAGTTTTTATTAGAATACCACTTATAATCAATATTGTAAATCATTTTATGAAAGTAGACACATACACAAAGAACCACTTGCCCATAAGCACGTGGTTCTTTTGTTGTTTATGAAATTTGTGTGTGACATTGATGATAGAATCCGTGCATGGGTGCATACACAGTGCGGTGCAGTGTGTATGCATAAGACGAAAATGGTACATTGTACCATTTTCGCACCGATATCTGGTCTTGCGCAAAAGGCTAATGTTAGGTCTGAGTCCCCGCAATGGTGGACGTAAATGGTACGGTGTGCTATTTACGCACAGATATCTGGACTATGGATAAAGGCTAACGTCATTTTGTTGTCCCCGCAATGGGGAGATAATTCTAAAGATTCCAAGTGTTAGCAATACCAAAAATTATAAAGTCAAGTTTCAGTCCCCGCAATGGGGAGATAATTCTAAAGCAGGTACAGGTAAATCCGTATTCTTAAATACACTGTTTCAGTCCCCGTAATGGGGAGATAATTCTAAAGGCTTTATTATTGATACAGTTAAAAAGGCCTGTGGTTTCAGTCCCCGTAATGGGGAGATAATTCTAAAGTTACTCCGTCGAAAGTGTGAAGAACTTCGCTAAAGTTTCAGTCCCCGCAATGGGGCAATAATTCTAAAGTAGGGAGATCCAGGCGGAAAATCTTATGGAACTTGTTTCAGTCCCCGCAATGGGGCAATAATTCTAAAGCCAGATGCTGAATCAGCTGCAACAATTAACACTAGGTTTCAGTCCCCGCAATGGGGCAATAATTCTAAAGTATTTCATAAGCAATTTTGAAAGCTTCTTGTTGTGTTTCAGTCCCCGCAATGGGGCAATAATTCTAAAGATCAAACCGACAAAATTCTACAGATGCAGAAGTCGTTTCAGTCCCCGAAATGGTGCAATAATACTAAACTAAGCTATGAAATCAGAATATG
>CAUQLO010000057.1:0-9541 GCA_963518725.1 uncultured Veillonella sp.
TTTAAAAATTTATCGTTCTACCCTATTCCTAATCTTTCACCACGTATTTTAAAATAGTACCCACATCCATATCAAACATCTTGCTTTTGAAATTTAGACAGTGTAGAATATTTTGTTTTACTTTATTTATTTTTATTATCTGCTAATCGCTTTAAATTTCCTTGATTTAACCTCTCTAGTGATAACATATGATTTTTTGCAAGCTTTCTTAGTTCTATCATTCTTTCTTTTTGTTCTAAACCTTTCTCAATGAGAATTGCATTGTAGCTTTAAGCCCTTGGCATTTGTAGTCATTGCCCATTTCTGTGGGGATAATGTAAAAGCATTGCTACCTGCTTCTTTTAACCCCCCGAATTTGAGGGGGTTAAGTTCTGGATTATTTAACTTCTCCCAAATTCCTAAAATTCGATGGTATTAAAATTTCTCATCCATTTTGCAACAACAACATTAGGTTCTTCTTTATTTTTATATCTTGCGATATCTGTAAGACTAATATAATCATTTTTAAAATCGGAACATGAATCCACACTTTTCAATGGAATTTTCTTTTATGGATTTTTCCATTCGTCCACCTTTCAGACGATTATATTTAGCTTCAATTTCTTCTTTATGTTGTTTATATAAAATATCTGCATATCTTCGGTCGAATTCGACGGAATTAAATTATTTGTCAATTTTACTCATTAATATACCGTTATTTTATATGATACATCAGAGGACTTTTACAACGATGTTCTAAAATCTGATAAGATACGTTGTTGTCCATTACTTACACCTTTGATTTTTAATCAACAACGACCAACAACGCGCAACTGCTCTTTGCCGTTTTTCTGCCGTCAAACCGTTTATAAATACTTTTCTAACTGCTGTATTCCTACTCGGATTGCCTCTGCTCTACTTACTTTGTATTGATCCATATATTTATCTATTATTGTACTTGTCTTTTCATCTAATCTTACGTGTATCGGTCTACTTTTTGGGTTATCAGTTGGTCGCCCCATCTTTTTCTTTTCCATAATATCCACTATGCTTTTCCCCTCCTCTATGCTATAGTATAGAGGAAGGGTGGGCAAGCACCCTTTCTACAAATTTGCTTGAAGTCATACTATTTATAGTGTGACTTCTATTTTTTTAATTTCTTAATCTTTTCAATGGCTTCTTCTTTTGTTTTACTATCCATCAAAATCTGAATAACCACATCAAGAAAAATTTGAAATTGCTCGTTCGTCATTTTACTCATGTCTATCTCCTTTCTGTACTTGCCTACGATTTGTAGTATCCTTACTATTCTTATATTATACAACTTTTGTAACCCAAAAGTCAAGGAATCTATATAATAAAAAAGCCTATTAACCGTTGATATATCTAGGTCAATAGGCTTTGTATTATAACTAATTCACGAATATTGTATCATACAATTATTGATTTATATACTAACACCATCAGTACATATCCCAACTCAAAAAAATCGGCATAGTCAATGGTTATGACTATGCCGATACACAAATTGATAGCTCCCTTATTAGGTTTTATTCAAGTACTACAATAGCCCCTGTATCCGTATATAAGGAAACTCCCCTACTTCTACATCTGTTCTAACAGCAAATACTTTTTCTAGTAATTCTTCTGTCATCACATCTTTGGGTGATCCATCGGCCGAAATCTGTCCTTGATAGAGTACACCAACCCGATGGGAATATTGTGCCGCTTGGTTCAATTCATGAAGAACCATGACAACTGTTAACCCTTCACGGTGATTTAAGTCCTGTAATAACTCCATAATCTCCAATTGGTGGTTAATGTCTAAATACGTGGTAGGCTCATCCAAGATTAGTACTTTTGGCTCTTGGGCTAAAGCCATGGCAATCCATACACGTTGCCGTTCCCCACCAGATAAGGAAGATACTAGCTGATTCCGTAAATGACTCACTTGTGTGGCCTCTAGGGCAGCATCTACCACTTCTTTATCATGGGTTCCTTGTTGCTTCCACCAAGATTGGTAAGGGAATCGACCACAGTTGACGAGTTCTTCTACTAACATATCTTTTGGGATAGATGGTACTTGTGGTAAGAATGCCATATATCGAGCTAACTCTTTATTAGAATAGTCCTTTGCCTCTTTCCCTGCAATTTGGATGGTTCCCGTACTTTTAATAGCACTGGTAATGGCATGTAAAAGGGTACTTTTACCACAACCATTAGGACCGATTAAGGTTGCGATTTCACCTTCATAGACCGTCCAATCGATGCCCTTTAAGACTTCTTTTTCACCGAAGGAGACACGACAATCTTTCACAGAAATTACTGGTTTCATTAGTCATCCCTCCTTAATAAATACAAGAAGAATGGAGCACCGAAGAAAGCCATAATGATACCTACAGGAATCTCAATAGGGCTAAACAATGTACGTCCCACTGTATCGCTGATAACTAGTACAAAAGCTCCTAAGAAGGCAGACCCCGGTAACAGGAATCGATAATCTGTACCTAGCATCATGCGTGCAATGTGCGGAATAATCAATCCTACGAAACCAATCAAACCCGCTACTGATACGGCACTGGCCGCTAACAAAGCTGCCACGGCAGTCATCATAAACCGTGTTTTCTCAACGGCTAAGCCTAAACTGCGTGCTGTTTCATCACCTAAACTGAGTATGGTCAATCGTTTTGCCCCTAAGAAAGCAAATAACAGGCCCCCTATCGTATACGGAATCAAGACATATACTTGCGGCCAACTACGAGCAGCTAGGCCGCCCACCATCCATAATAAAGCCCCTTGCACGCGATCCCCATAGAACACGAGAAGGGCTGATATCATGGAGCCTAGGAATGCTGCCACTGCCACACCTGCCAAGATAATACGGCTTGGTCGTATGCCTTGTTTCCAAGCTAGGGCATACACAAGTATGGCCGCTGTTAAAGCGCCAATAAAGGCGATAAATGGTACTGCATATTCAAGATAAGGAAATAAAATCAATACTATGACACCAGCTAATCCTGCGCCTGAGGAAACCCCGACGATTTGCGGATCTGCTAATGGATTTTTCATAACTGCTTGTAAGATAGCACCTGCTACTGCTAGATTTGAGCCTACTAGAGCCGCTACTATATTTCTCGGTAAGCGAATGTTCCATATGACTAGTGAGTTCGTATCAGTTAAAGTGGGAGACCACAATGTATGCCATATTTGAGCCAATGTAGTCTGGGCGGACCCAAATACCAATGACAAGATAAGGGCAGCAATCGCTGCTGCCCCAAACACTAGAACGAGAAACATACGCCATGCACTGCGTGTTTGACTCGTTCTATTCATTATTTCTTTTCTTTTCCTTCTACAAATAACATATCGTTACGTTTTACATCTGTGTAGAACAATGCGTTAACAACGGATGCAGCAATGGAGCTACCACCTTTGTTACCTTGAATTGTAATATAAGGAACTGGAGATACTTCTGCCAAATAATCTTTAGATTCTGCAGCGCCTACAAAGCCTACTGGAATACCAATAATCAAAGCAGGACGAATACCTTCTTCTAAGGCAAGGCGCAATACCTCGTATAAAGCAGTTGGTGCATTACCAATTGCCACGATTTGGCCTTCTAATTCTTTACCGAATGTACGCATCGCAGCAATAGAGCGTGTCACGCCTAATTCTTTTGCCATTTCAGCCACTTTTTCATCACGAATTAAGCAATGTGCTTCACTGTTATGAAGTTTCAACGCTGGTTTAGAAATACCTGTGCGCACCATTTCCACGTCAGTGTACACATGAGCACCATTGTTAACAGCTGCAATACCTGCCGCTACAGCACCTTCACTAGTACGGAATAATTTCGCATATTCTACGTCACCAGACGCATGAATGGTACGAGATACCACACGAATTTCATCCTCAGTAAATCCCATGTCTTTCACATAAGGGTAAATAATTTCCATACTTTTATCTTCAATTGCTTTCGGGTTTTTAATGTAATCCATCGTAATCCTCCCATAGAGTTTTAAATTCTTCTACTGTTGAAATTGTCACTGCCCCTTTCGCCGGTGTTGGGCGATCGATAACAATGACATGAACATCTAAATCGATAGCAGCTTGTAATTTAGTGTCTGAACCTCCAACAAGACCAGAGTTTTTCATCACTACTACCTCTGCTTTTGTATCTTGGAACATAACCTTATTCATGTTATAAGAAAATGGTCCTTGCATAGCAATGGTATGCTTAGGAGATACCCCTAAGTCTTCCATCATTTGTAGCACTTCCGCCGTCGGTAACACACGGGTCCATACTTCTGCATCTTGTAGAGCTTCAGACTTGGCGAAAACATGCATGGTCTTGCTACCTGTTGTGAGATATACCACTTTACCTAGCTCACCTGCTAGAGTAGCTGCCTCTTCCTCATTACTCACATGATGTAATTTATCATATTCTGGCAATGGCACTTCTTTCCGTTCAAATCGAATGAAAGGAATCTCCAAATCTGCTGCTGCCTCGCGTGCCGTGGCCGTCACAATCGCTGCATAGGGATGGCTCGCATCAATGAGCATGGTAATCCCTTTATTTTGAATGAGAGCTTTCATCTCCTCAAGATTCAAGCGCCCTTCATGCACTTCAATTCCTGGATGAGATGCTAGTTGTGCTCCATATTGGCTCACTACAGATACCAACACAGGTAATCCTGTATGTTCTTGCACGGCTACTGCCAAGTTACGACCATCTAATGTGCCCGCTATAACCCAGATCACAGTTTATATCCTCGTGGCGTAATAATTTTACCATTTTCCACATACGTTTGACTATTGCCAATGATAACTAATGTTTGCATATCAATTTCTTCTTTGTGGAAATGTTCTAAATCAGAAATAATGATATGTTGACCTGCACGGCCTGCTTTTTGGACAATACCTACAGGTGTTTTAGGATCACGGTGTTGCAATACTAGTTCACGCACTTCATCTAAATGAGTGATACGTTTTTTACTGCGTGGGTTGTATAAAGCGATAACCATGTCACCTTCTGCACATAGAGCTGCACGTTTTTTAATTAAGTCCCATGGTGTCATCAAGTCACTCAAGCTGATAACCGCAAAGTCATGCATCAATGGAGCACCCAACACAGCTGCTGCCATGTTCACAGCACTCAAGCCTGGTACGATATGTACAGGAGGACGTTTTTCCTCTGCCACTTTATTGGCCAATTCGATGACAAGTCCAGCCATGCCGTATACTCCAGGGTCACCACTGGATACCACAACCACTTTATGACCTTCTACAGCTAAGTCTACAGCTTGTTGGCAACGATCTACTTCTTGCATCATACCTGTACCTACAGTTACTTTGTCTGCTACAAGGTCTTTAATCAAGTCTAAATACGTAATGTAACCTACTACGCGATCTGCTTCTAAAATGGCTGTGCGTGCTTCTGGTGTCATGAATTCTGGGTTACCAGGTCCGATTCCGATGACTTGTAATGTGCCCGTGCAATGGCTACGGTTGTTCTCGGAAATATTGTTTTGTGCTGCAGTAGCTCCTGCCCCTGCGCTAGTAATAGTGCTGTCGTTTCGCATACGTTTCCTACTCCTATGGTTTGTTTAACAAAATTTGATTCAATAATTTGTGCCTCTTCGATACAAGGGGCCATTTCTTCTTGTGTATAAAATTGGATAGGCCATTTTAGTGCTTCCATGGCTTCCAATAATCCTACTTCATCAGCTTTTACGATGACTGAGGCCGCTCCCTTAACACTTAATGGGGACCGTTTTATGTTTTGCAATGATTCTGATACGGCTGAAAGTATCAATTCTTTCGGTGTATCACGACGGCATCCAATACCCACCGTCATAGTCGGTGGTCGTAACACCAGTGTGACACCTATACAATCAATGATTCTATCCGTAATCACAACCTTTGGCTCATCCCCCCATGGGAATGCTTCCTCTGGATGAAAAAGTGCGTATTCCACTTGATGTGCTTGTACAGCACTTTCAAAGTCATCCGCCAAAGTACTATCTAAATAATATTTGACAGTTTCTCCATTGACGATAGCCGCATTCACCTTGATAAGCATGGAAAAGTCTTCCACCTTGGCGCCTATTTTTCGAGCCAACACATCTGGGGCGGGCAACTGATTCACGTCTGTGGCTGTCGTAATCACCGGCGTTGCGCCAGTAATCATTGCCACTTCGCTAGTCCATTCATTGGCACCACCTAGATGTCCAGATAAGAGGCTAATCACAAAGTGACCCCCTTCATCCATCACCAAGATGGCTGGATCTTCCGATTTATGCTTGATAAAAGGTGCAATCATACGCACTACAATGCCTGTAGCCATGATAAATAAGATACGGTCATACTCTTTCCACAAATTCTCTATAAGTGGTTTCAAAGAAGAAAAGGATATGGCTGTGTCTCCACTTTCACGGTCTTCCTTTTCATAACAATCTACCACATGATCATGCGCATAGGCACTGCGTACTTGTTGTCCTAGTGCAGCCCCTCGTTTTGTAACAGATACAATAGCAATCTTCATTACTTCGCATCTCGATACATATGAGCAAAGCCTTTGTCATAGAGTTTAGATAGTTCATAATCTGTATCTAATACACGGCTTACCACAATCATAGCTTGGCGAATAACGCCTTCTTCTGCCACCACATCAGCAATGGTTTCTAATGTGCCACGAATGATGCGTTGGTCTGGCCAAGATGCTTTCACAACGATGGCCACCGGTGTCGTTTTATCGTATCCACCTTCGATTAATTCTGCTGCCACTTTATCAATCATTTGGACAGACAAGAAAATACACATTGTCGCACCATGGCTAGCCAACATAGATAATTTTTCTTTCTCTGGCATAGGCGTTCTGCCTTCCATGCGAGTGATGATCACAGTTTGTGTTACATTTGGCAATGTATACTCTTGTTGCAACGCTGCTGCCGTTGCCAAGAAGGAGCTTACCCCAGGTGTTACATCATAGGTAATGCCCATTTCTTTTAAGGCATCCATTTGTTCTTGGATGGCTCCGTAGATAGCAGGGTCACCTGTGTGTAAACGCACCACTGTTTTACCTTCTGCCACACGAGCTTTTGTCACTGCTAATACATCATCTAAGCTCATAGACGCAGAGTTGTGAATTTCACAACCTTCTTTACAGGCTTCTAAAATCTCTGGATTCACCAAGGAACCAGCATAGATGACTACGTCTGCTTCTTGTACCAATCTATATCCCTTACGAGTAATTAATTCTGGATCGCCAGGGCCTGCGCCCACGATATGTACTTGTGCCATATTATGCCTCCTGTTTCACTGCAGTTACGATAAAAATAGGGCTCAATGGATTTAATAAATGGTATGGGCCAGCTTTTCTGAAACGGCTCACTTGCATTTGAAATCCTTCATAAGTATATGGTCTACCTTTTAATTCTTTCAAAATCGTGTACCCTGTTTCCATAGTAACAGCGGTTACTACGAGACGACCGCCCACTTTTAACAACCGTGTCACTTCGTCCATAATGGTACCCATGCCACCAGCACTACCACCGATGATGACAGCATCTAATTCCGGCAAATCTTCCATGCCTTCTGGGGCTTTTGCCTCAATAATTGTTAAGTTTTTCACGCCAAATTTTTCTTGATTTTGGCGAATTAAATCTGTCGCTTTTTCAAAGCGTTCAATCGCATACACATGTCCTTTAGGAGCTCCTAAAGCAGCTTCGATAGAAATCGAACCTGTACCGGCCCCTACATCAAGGACAACGCTATCTTCTTCAATACGAGCTTCATTCATAACAACCATACGAATTTCTTTTTTCGTCATCGGCACATCGCCACGAATAAATTCCTCGTCTTCAATTCCAAAAAAATGTCTCATCCTAATACCACCATTACGGAGTGGCCAAAGCCCTCCAATGTCTGTAATTCTTCTAATGTACCGCGTTCAATACGCTCATCTTCATAACTCAATCGTTCACAAGCAGCCGCTTTTGTATCCTTCGGCCAACCATGCTCTTCGATTAAATATCTTGCAATATATGCAGGATTTTGTTCAGGATCTGTTAGGAATCCTAATTTACGACCTTCCGCATAGTACAAATCTTTTTCCTCTGGTCGACGACCGTGAAAGCTCATTAAATCTGCATTATGCCACACTTCACCAAGTCTAGCAAAAGCAAATGTCATGGAACTTATGCCCGGCGTCACATCGATAGGATTGTTAGGGAATTTAGTTTTTAAGTATGGCAATAAGGAATAATACCCCGTATCACCACTGACTAAGACTACAATATCATTGGATTGTAGTTGCTGTCCCATCCACTCTGCCATAGGTGCTAGTTTCGCAATAGGAAAAGTTGCCTGACCTGGCTGAGCAAAATCTTCTAATGCCCGTTCACTTCCTACCAAGACTTTAGCCTGTTTAATTAGATGTAATCCTCTAGGTACTACATACTCTGGATTCCCAGGGCCAATACCTACGACATACAAGGTATGTGCCATGATTCTTCTTCTCCTATTTCCTTCGCTACCTCATCGACGGCCAATATAGTGCCATCTAAGGTAGATATGATAATACCAACCTTTGCATCTTGCGCAATATAGCGCATAGAGCGCAAGGATGCCCGATCCGCTACGCGCTGATAAATGCCCTCTAAGTGCTCCCGTCCAATAATTGGCATAGCCGCTTCTGTGGTACGACATTCCATCAGTTCTTCGCATACTTGTTGGGATGCCCCTTCTAAGGCTGCATAGGCAACAATCGTTTCCATACGTCCATCACTCATGCGGTTATGGGTGTGAAAACTACCGCTAGCCAATTTAATAATTTTACCAATGTGACCAATAATTAGAATATTTTTAAAGCCAATTTTGACACATTGTTCTAACATAAAGCCAATAAAATTACTTGTTTCTGCCATTTGATTGATAGAAATACCCAGCTGCTCTTTTGCAATTTCTTGCCCTATACGCCCTGGTACAAGGATGGCCGTTGTATAACCGGCTTCTTTCATGACACGCAATTGGGGTACTAAAGAGTTTTTAAACCCTTCTTCACTCATCGGTTTTACAATGCCTGTAGTGCCGATGATAGAAATACCCCCTTCAATACCAAGGGTGCCATTCAAGGTTTTTCTTGCCAAGGTTTCCCCGGCTGGAACAGAAACTTTCACATGGATGCCCATGCCCTTAGGTACGATCTCGTCGAATACGTAGGAAATCATTGTTCTAGGGCCCGGATTGATGGCAGGTTCGCCTACGGATAATGCCAAGCCTGGTTTCGTTACTGTACCAACCCCAAATCCAGCTTCATAGGTAATGATTCCCGATTGATTTAATGCCACTGTAGTCACAATATCTGTACCATGTGTAACATCCGGGTCATCGCCACCATCTTTCACAACTGTTACCATTGCCTCCGTTGGAGATACTACTTCTACCTTGGCAATGGGCACTTGAATGAAAGCATCTTGAGGGTTTCGTATAGAAACTTGGTCAACGATTTCTTCTTCGATTAGGGCTAAGAGTCCCGCTTTCACCCCTGCTGTTGCACAGG
>CAUQLO010000058.1:0-9455 GCA_963518725.1 uncultured Veillonella sp.
TTTTAATCGATACATTTTCTAAGGTAATATCATTATGCCCTTTATAGCTTTCATCTGCTAATAGAAGACCTGCATTTTCAGCCCCACTTTTTAACGTATATCTACTTGAGTTCAAAGAAGCTCTAGGTTTTTCTTTGACTATAGTCCAGTATGCTGGTGCTTTCACTTCCGTTCCATCAAAATGTTTCCATTTTGATGCTTCTACATCGGTTTTGTTAGCAATAGTATCACTTACTGTCCCATTTCCCTTAATAGTGACTTCATTTTTCCCTTCATAAGCTGCAACAACCAAGGTATTAATTGGGTTACTTTCCGTACTCCTATCTATTACAGTCCCTTTGAGTTCCTCATTTTTATTTGATACCACCGCTGTATAATTAGGATGTGTCATAACCTTTCCTGGCCTAGACGCTGCCCACACATTGGTAACTAGGGAAATTGTAATTAATGATAGTAAAAGTTGTTTCCGTTTCATAAAATATAACACCCCAACACATATAATATAACCAAACACATATAACACAACCCAATACATATAATATAACATCGTTTTCTGATACACGACAAAATCTATCTATCATTTTTGCATAGCTCCTACCCAACTTATCAGTTAGCAGGCAAGTACCCTTCTTCTCTTATCACAAAACAAGGAGCCCCTAAGTATATACTGAGTGTCGTATATTTCGATTTAGATATTGTTATTATACACCGTTTCACTAGAATAATCGAGTATTTTACCCAATGAGGCTCTCTTTTGTTTCAAAAGAGCTGCCCCATCCTTAGATGAGACAGCTCTTAGTCATATATTCAGTATTTGATTATAAGGTAAATCCATCTTTCAATAGACGAAGTAATCCTTGTACAGAGGTAGTTACCTCATCAATTTTAACAGTGCTTGTAGAACCATCTTTACGAACACGTAATTCCACTTCACCAGATTCGATGGTATTTTTACTTACTGTGATGCGTACAGGATAGCCAATGAGGTCAGCATCTTTAAATTTAACGCCAGCACGGTCTTTTCGATCATCCAATAACACATCAACGCCTGCTTGTTTCATCTCTTTATACAAGCGTTCGCTCACTTCCATCAAAGCCTCATCTTTCGCATTAATTGGAACGATAACAATCTCGAATGGAGCAATTGCTACTGGCCAGATGATACCATTTTCATCATAGCTTTGTTCAATAGCAGCCGCCAATGTACGACCTACTCCGATACCATAACAACCCATTTGGAATGGAGTTGGACGGCCACCTTGGTTCAATACGGTAGCATTCATAGATTCGGAGTATTTTGTGCCCAATTTGAACACTTGACCTACTTCGATACCTTTGTCGATGCGAAGTTGACCACCACATTTAGGACATGGATCATCTAAGGTAATCAAACGAATTGGTGCCACAATAATGTCGTCAACATTGAAATCACGGTTAGGATTGATATTGATATAATGCGCATCTGCTGAATTAGCACCGCCACATACATTGTGCAAATTCATTACTGTTTCATCCACTACAATAGCGAACTCTTCTGACTGTGAAAGTCCCACAGGGCTAATAAATCCCGCTGTTAATCCAACACGAGCTAAATCTTCTGGGGTAGCCATTTCTGGTTCAATGCCACCTTCTACAGCTCGTTGTACAGCGATTTCATTCACTTCATGGTCACCACGAACAATGGCAAGAATCACTTTACCTTCAATGTTGTAGACTACTGCTTTAATTGTTTTTTCCAAAGGCAATTGTAACATATCGGCTACCGCTTGAATTGACTTAGCATCTGGTGTAGATACTGTTTCCAATGCTTTAGCTTCTTCTGTATCCACTTCCAATGCTTTTGGTTGGCCAATTTCAATATTTGCAGCATAATCACATTTTGTGCAGTGGATAACATCTGCCTCGCCGGATTCCGCCAAAGCCATGAACTCAAAGCTACCGGAACCACCAATAGCACCATTATCTGCTTCTACCGGTTTACATGTTAAGCCACAACGTTTGAAAATTTTACTATATGCCTCATACATATCCCAAAAAGACTTGCTCATACCTTCTTCATCGATGTCAAAGGAATAGGCATCTTTCATGATAAACTCACGGCTACGCATCAATCCATAGCGTGGACGACGTTCATCACGATATTTATTTTGAATTTGATATAAACTCAATGGCAATTGGCGATAGGAATTCACTTCTCCACGCACTAGATTAGTTACCATTTCTTCATGAGTTGGTCCCAAGCAATATTCACGGCCATGACGGTCGGAAATACGCATCATTTCAGCACCATAGGCAGCCCAACGGCCAGACTCTTCCCATAATTCACTAGGTTGTAAGATCGGCATCATAATTTCTTGGCTATTAATAGCCTCCATTTCTTCACGAATGATCTCATTAATTTTATGAATACTACGCCAAGCCAATGGCAAATAAGTATATAATCCACCTGCTACTTTACGAACAAAGCCTGCGCGCAACATTAGTTGTTGGCTGATTACATCAGCATCGGAAGGCATTTCTCGTAATGTTGGTGCATATAAGCGACTTGCTAACATAACTAACTCCTTTACACAAGCACACGATGGTACTATTTCAACATTTATTTCTAAAGACGCTTCTATATATATTTTTGTGGATGCTTCAGTGCAGTAACATCCATATCAGAATGGTCATACATCTATCTAGAGTAGTCCTAATTGTATCTACTTTTGTTTCTGTACAACATATTCTCTCTCAAATAAAGAAACCATCTAATAAATTTATGACTCTAAAGACTCTAAATATAGGTCAATTTCTTTAAACAATGTATCTACCAATTCATTTTCAGGTACTGTTTTTAACACTTTTCCTTTTCGGAAAATAATGCCTTGTCCATTACCACCGGCAATGCCAAAATCTGCTTCTCGTGCTTCTCCTGGACCGTTTACGACACAACCCATCACAGCCACACGAATGGGAGCTTTAATAGATTTTAATCGTTCTTCTACAATATCTGCCATATTGAATAGGTTCACTTGACATCGTCCACAAGTAGGACAAGATATCATAGTAGCACCAAAACTGCGAAGTTCCAAAGAACTTAAAATCGTTTTAGCCACTTCCACCTCATGGATAGGGTCGCCTGTTAAAGACACACGAATCGTATCACCGATACCATCAGCTAGAAGCGTTCCAATACCAATAGCAGATTTAATAGTACCTTGTTTGATGGTCCCTGCTTCTGTGACACCGAGATGCAATGGATACGGTATTTTACTAGAAAGTTTTCGATATGCCTCAATCATTAAAGGCACATCTGTTGCTTTGATGGATACTTTCATTTGATCGTATTCTAAAGATTCTAAAATACGAATATGTTCTAAGGCAGTCTCCACCATACCATCAGCCGTTGGGTGTCCACCATGTGCATCTAGTACATGTTGTGGCAAAGAACCTGCATTGACACCAATTCGAATTGGAATCAATTTTGGTTTTGCTTTTTCCACCACTTTCACTACTTTGTCGATGCTACCAATATTACCTGGATTGATGCGAAGTCCGTCGATACCACTGTCGATGGCTTCTAGGGCCAATCGATAGTCAAAATGGATATCCGCAATGAGGGGAATCATAGCCCGCTCTTTGATAGCCTTGATGGCTTTCGCTGCCGCCATATCTGGAACCGCTAAGCGGACCAATTCACAGCCAGCAGTAGCCAGACGATTGATTTCCTCAATCGATTGTTCTACTTTCACAGGATTTGTAGTAATCATGGATTGAATACTGACAGGTGCGTGATTTCCAATATGTACGGTACCCACTTGAATACCTTTTGTCGGTTTACGTTCTATCATAGGATACCTCTAAAATAATCGTAGAATATCTTGGAATGTAGAATACACAAAGACTAATAGCAATAGACCTACACCTGTCATTTGAATGTATTGTAAAGCTTTTTCAGGTAATTTACGGCCTGTCATACCTTCTAGTAGTAGCAATACCAAATGACCACCATCTAGTACAGGTATAGGCAATAAGTTAATCACCCCAAGGTTAAGGCTCAATAAAGCGGTAAATAGCAACAAGCTAATAAAACCAAGTTGTGCCACTTGACCAGCCATTTGCGCCACACCAATAGGACCTGCTACATCACCTTTACTTTGTCCAGTGATAATATTCCATAAGCCTAGTACCATCTCTGCCATTGTGCTTCCTGTATGTGTCACAGCGTTCACAGCAGATTCACCAATACTATAGTGTTTGACATCTAATACTGGGTTGATACCAATCACAGCGCGGTCTCCAGATTCACGAGGAATCACCGTAGTAGATAGGATTTCACCATTTCTATCTAATGTAACAGAAACGATATGATTGCTGTGACCTTGTAAGGCTGTCGTAATATCTTTCCATTCTTGAATAGTTTGTCCATTAATGGATACAATCTTGTCTCCCTTTTGAATGCCCGCCGTAGCCGCAGGATTGCCTGCTAAGGTATCACCGATAATCGGCTCATGGGATGGAACTGTAGTGCCATGGAAAGCAAATACAAAAAAGTATATCACAATGGCCAATAAAAAGTTAAATGTTGCACCTGCTGCAATCACGATGAATCGTTGCCATACAGGTTTACGATTAAAACCTCTATCTCCAGCATCTTCCGATGGGTCCATGCCAGCAATTTTGTTAAATCCACCTAATGGCAAGAGGCGAATAGAGTATAATGTTTCCCCTTTTTGTTTCTTAAGTACATTTGGGCCAATGCCGATAGCAAATTCATCGACGCGCATACCACAGGCTTTGGCGGTTAGAAAATGTCCCAATTCGTGAATCATAACGATGACTCCGAATACGAAGACAGCCCCTAATATTGTAATTAACATGCACTTCTCCTTTGTATTTCCTTCGTAGCTTCTTGTCTTGCCCACGCATCCATTGCTAGTACCTCTTCTATCGATGTAGGCACACCATTGTTCATGCGTCCAAGAACGGTAGAAACTACTTCATATATATGTCCATAGGTAATTTTTCCGTCTAGCAAGGCATACACAGCCATTTCATTGGCTGCATTAAATACAGCAGGTGCATAACCGCCTTCTTTACCCACTGTGAAAGCGAGTCGTAAGGCAGGAAAATCATCCCACCGAGGTGCCATAAACTGAAGGTCTAATCCCTTGGTAAAATCTAAATGTTCCATTTGTAATGGATATCGTTTCGGATAGGTCATCGCATATTGGATCGGTTCCCGCATATCTGGATTCCCTAATTGTGCCAAAATAGCTCCATCTTTCATTTGAATCATGGAGTGCACAATACTCTGTGGATGTACCACCACATCAATATGATCATAGTCGAAATCAAATAACCAATGTGCCTCGATGACTTCTAAGCCTTTATTAAATAAGGTAGCAGAATCAATGGTAATTTTACTGCCCATGTTCCATGTAGGGTGTGCCAAACAATCCTTCGCCGTCGCTCCATAGAGGTCTTCGGACTGCCATTGGCGAAGAGCACCACCAGAGGCTGTGATAATTAATTTCTCAACATTCTGTCTATCTTGGCCTTCTAAACATTGAAAGATAGCGCTATGTTCGCTATCAATAGGTAAAATGGATACTCCATAGTCTTGTGCTGATTTTGTGATTAAGGAACCACAAGCCACTAAGGTTTCTTTATTAGCAAGTCCAATCGTTTTTTGCCCCCGAATCGCTGCCATCGTTGGCTCAATACCGGCTGCCCCTACTACAGCAGTAACTACCATAGTCGCTTCTGGCAAAGTGGCTGCCACAGTCAAGGCTTCTTTGCCTCCTACAATCTCTGTAGGTCCTTGATAACGAGCTTTCAATATAGCATAGGCCTTCTCATCTACGACACCCGCCATACTAGGCTTAAACTCTGCTATTTGCTGTTCTAATAAATCAATGTTGCCATGTGTTACTAGAGCCACTGCTTGAAATTGATCGGGATGTTGACGAATCACATCTAATGTTTGTGTCCCAATAGACCCAGTAGAGCCCAAGATACTAATCGTTTTCATAAAAGCCTCCCTGAGAACAAATTATGGCAGCATAAGAATATATGCCAACACCAATGGTGCCGCAAACAATAAACTATCAAAACGGTCCAAGACACCACCATGGCCTGGCAGTAATGTACCAGAATCTTTTTTATTTGCTTGACGTTTTAATTTAGATTCAAACAGATCTCCTAATGGTGCCAATACGCCTACAATCACGCCCATGCCTAAGCCAAAGTTCAGTGGTAATCCTAAGCAAATCGAGCCAATCCACCCTGTCAAAATACAGCCGATGAAACCACCAATAAATCCTTCTAATGTTTTATTAGGACTAATAGTAGGTACGATGTTTCGTTTGCCTATGGATCGACCCACGAAGTACGCAAAGGTATCACTAGCCCAAATCGATATGAGCACAAGCCAGATGACAGCCATACCGAAACCTTCTTGATCTACATAATAGCTGGTATTTTCATAGATTCTATTGTCGCGCAACACCATCAGTGCCATAAAGCCACTGGTAACATACAACAAACTACTGATCGTAGATTGTACTGCTGGGAGCGTTATTTTCCCGTTGCAGAAAGTATATTCAATGACCATTGCCAACATAACCAAAATGCCTAGGAATACAGCTAATGGATAGTTACCAAACACTAAGGAACCGCATACAAGAACTATATAAAACAATCCCCATAGTGGAAGTAATCGACGTTTCATATGACGGAATAAGCTGACACACTCAACCCAACCGATGAATGTCAATACAGACATTACAAGATTAAAAAATAGACCCCCATAGGTGATGGCAACCGCCAACAAGACAACGCCAATCAAAGCTGTGATGAGACGGGTTTTTAACATATTATTTCTCCTCTTTTAAACCACCAAATCTACGCTCTCGTTGTTGGTATGCCAAGATGGCTTCTTCCAACACTCGGGGCGTAAAATCTGGCCAATGCAAAGGGGTAAACCAGAACTCGGCATAGGCAATTTGCCATAGTAAGAAGTTGCTGATACGTGCATCATTGCTTGGTCGAATCAATAAATCCACACGATCAAATTCTTGCGTATCTAGGTAGGAAGAAATCAAGCTTTCTGTAATATCTTCCTCAGTGATAACACCCTTTGCCACATCTCGGACAATCCGTTTTGTAGCTCTTGTGAGTTCGTCACGTCCCCCATAGTTGATTGCTAATTGCAGCGTAATTCCTGTATTATCCTGTGTCAACTCCTCAGATTCTTTGATAATCTTTTGTAACTCTTCAGATAGCTTGGTAATATCTCCCACAAAACGAATACGCACACCTTCCGCATGCATTCGCTTTACATTTGAAAGTAAATACTCCTTAATAAGACCCATTAACAGGCTGACTTCTTCTTCTGGTCGTTTCCAGTTTTCCGTGGAAAAGCCATAGACAGTCAATGCTTTTACACCAAATCCTTGGGCTGCTTTCACAATATCCTTTAATACTTCCGCACCTGCGCGATGACCCATACTCCGTGGCATGCCCTTACGCTTTGCCCATCTGCCGTTACCATCCATGATAATAGCTATATGTTCTGGAATATTAGTAGGGTCTATAGTCGGTCTCTCTTGTTGTTTACTTTTCTTCCATAAGTTCTTTAGCATATTGTACCTCATTAAACTGCACCCCAAAGGATTCTGCCACATGACTGGCTACCATAGGATGATAGAGAACTATCTCCCATGTACCATCTAGCACTATGACGCGGCCTACATAACATTCTTCGGAAGAAACGGAAAAGAATCGATTATAGTTCTTTTCTATTTTTGTAGTAAAAGGGATAGAGGCAGCCTGCAAAAGAGACTGTGCAAGCTGCCATGGAAATCCCAAAATAGATGTATGTTCCATTAGACAGACATAACATCCTTTTCTTTTGTATCGCGAAGTTCATCAATTAATTTGATTTTTTTGTCAGTCAATTTTTGAACTTGATCTTGTCCATCTTTTGACACGTCTTCTGTAATTGTTTTCGCTTTTTCTTCTTTTTTAATCGCATCATTAGCATCACGACGAATGTTGCGGATAGCAACTTTTGCATCTTCTGCTTTTTTGCTGACTACTTTTACCAATTCTTTACGACGATCTTCCGTTAATTGAGGGATTGCCAAACGAATGGACTCACCATCGTTGTTAGGGTTTAAACCTAAATCAGATGTTAAGATAGCTTTTTCAATGGCACCAATTAGAGTTTTATCCCATGGTGCAATTAAAATCATGCGTGGATCTGGAGCAGATACATTCGCTACTTGGTTCACTGGAGTCGGTGCTCCGTAGTAATCAACCATCACAGAATCCAATAAAGATGTATGAGCACGACCTGTGCGTACAGAGGCAAATTCATGTTTTAAGGATTCAATTGTTTTGTCCATGCGCGCTTCTTCGCGGCTAATAATTTCTTTAATTTCCATAGTGTTCACCTTTTACTTTACGATAGTACCGATGGCTTCCCCTTTCGCAGCACGTGTGATGTTGCCAGGGATATCCATACTGAATACAACGATAGGAATATTGTTATCTTTACATAATGTAGTTGATGTAGCATCCATTACTTTCAATTCTTTGCTGATCACATCCATATATGTCAATTCATCGAATTTTACAGCATTTGGATTTGTTTTAGGGTCGGAATCGTATACGCCATCAGCAAATTTTTTCGCCATCAAGATAGCATCTGCTTCGATTTCTGCAGCGCGCAAGGCAGCTGTTGTATCTGTGGAAAAGTACGGATTCCCTGTACCTGCCGCAAAGATAACAATACGACCTTTTTCTAAATGACGTATGGCACGACGACGAATATATGGTTCAGCTACTTCTTGCATTTCAATAGCTGTTTGAACACGAGTCGCTACACCAGCATTTTCAAGAGCATCTTGCAATGCGATGGCATTCATCACTGTCGCAATCATACCCATATAGTCTGCGGATGCACGGTCCATACCTTTAGCACTGCCAGATAAACCACGCCAGATATTACCGCCACCAACAACGATAGCAATTTCAATACCACTTTCTTTGGAAAGAGCTGCAATCTCTTGTGCCAATGGTTCTACCACTTGTGGGTTAATACCAAATCCTTGATCTCCTGCTAGGGCCTCACCGCTAAGTTTTAATACGATACGTTTAAATTTACGTTCACTCATGTCCTTCTCCTTATGACGCGTTTCTAACAAATAATTCAAAAATAAGAGAACACTTGCGGTGTTCTCTTATCTCCGTACTTATTTACCTACAGTAGCCATAACTTCTGCAACGAAATCGTCTTGTTTCTTTTCGATACCTTCGCCTAATGCGTAGCGAACATAACGACGTACGTTAATGTTTTCACCGATTTTAGCGATTGCTTCATTGATCATAGCTTGTACAGTTTTTTCACCGTCTTTAATGAAAACTTGTTCTAATAGGCAGTTTTCTTTATAGAATTTTTCAACGCG
>CAUQLO010000059.1:0-8997 GCA_963518725.1 uncultured Veillonella sp.
AGTTGTCTTACGACAGGAGTAAATTATGAATCCATATACTGCATATTTTGAAAGTCTCGGCCAAGCGGCACGGAGTGCATCGCAAGAAGGGCAAGTGCTGAGCACAGCAGAGAAAAATCGCATATTAGAGCAAATTGCCAATGATTTAGAAGCATCCACCGATGCTATTTTAGAGGCAAATGCTATGGATTGTTCCAAGGCGCAAGATAATGGAGCTCCCACTGTTATGCTAGATCGACTTCGAGTGACGAAAGAGCGTATCCAAGGCATCTGCGAAGGTGTGCGCCAAGTGGCTCAGTTACAGGATCCCATTGGCACTGTATTAGAGGCGAGAACTTTAGAGAATGGATTGCGTATTGAAAAGCGGCAAATCCCGATTGGCGTCGTTGGTATGATTTACGAGGCCCGCCCTAATGTGACGGTAGATGCTGCGGCATTAGCCATTAAAACGGGAAATGCCATCATTCTTCGTGGTGGTAAAGAGGCCTATCATACAAGTGCGGCGATGGTGCAAGTCATGCGCCAATCCTTATCGTCTTGTGGTGCTCCAGAAGACTTGGTGCAACTCGTGTCGATACTGGAACGAGAGGCGGTAGGAGAGTTTTTAGCACAACGACAATGGATCGATGTAATGATTCCACGTGGTGGTGCAGGGCTTATCCAATATGTGGTGAACAACAGCAAAATTCCTGTGATTGAAACAGGTAGTGGTGTGGTGCACGGTTATGTGGATGAAACGGCTGACCTAGAGATGACATTGAAAGTGTTGGAAAATGCGAAACTTTCACGGCCGTCCGTATGTAATGCGATGGAAACCATCTTGTTACATGTATCGAGACTGGATGATGTGGGATCAGCTGTTGTGGCTATGCTAGAGACTAAAGGTGTCACCATCTATGGAGATGCACAGATACAAGGTCTATCCCCTAAGGTACAACCTGCTAGGGAGACGAATTGGGCAACGGAATATAATGACTGCATTGTCAATATGAAAGTAGTGCCGTCCTTAGAAGAGGCCATTCACCATATCAATACGTATGGTACGAAGCATTCTGAAATGATTTTGACTAATACGCCTAGTCACGCAGAGACATTTATGAATTTAGTCGACGCCTCTACCGTCTATGTCAATGCATCGACACGATTTACAGATGGCTTTGAATTTGGCTTGGGTGCAGAAATCGGTATAAGCACGCAAAAATTACATGCTCGTGGACCGATGGGATTAGATGCGTTAACAAGTTATAAATACTTTGTGTTCGGTCATGGACAAGTGCGATGAAATTTGAGCATGCTAAGGCGTATATACGATATATGAAGTCTCCTAAAGGGGCCTATGAGTGGGTTTCCTATGGGAAATTTCTAGCGATTATGACCGTAGTATCAATGGTGTGCATAGGGGCGTGGTTGTATGGTAGATAAGAAAAAGCGTATCGGCATTTTAGGGGGTACGTTTAATCCCATTCATTTTGGTCATCTTATGATAGCAGAAATGGCGTTGGAAACGTTTCACTTGAATCGTGTGATTTTCGTGCCATCCAAGGAGCCACCTCATAAGGAGGCAGATGTGATAGATTCTAAGTATCGCATGGAGATGGTAGAGCTAGCTGTGTTGGACAATCCGAACTTTATTGTGTCCGACGTGGAGCTAAAACGGGAAGGGAAATCCTATACCATTGATACGATGCGGTATTTCCGTGACCTCTATGGAGAGGAAGCAGAGTTTTTCTTCATTGCCGGCACAGATACAATACAGCAACTTCCTACCTGGAAGTATATTGAAGAGTTGTTGGATATTTGTGAGTTTATCGGTGCCATACGACCAGGGGCTACCGATGCCATTGAATCTACGGTGCAATGGTTTGGGCAACGAGGCAGTCGTATTCATCGCATGGAAGTACCGGAAATGAAATTATCTGCCACCTATTTACGACACCGACTGTGCCATGGATTGACCACTCGCTATATGATACCTAGATTGGTACACCAATATATTAGAGATCACAAGATTTATGAACAATGTCCTGAGCGGAATGGTAATAACACGGAAGGAAAGGTATAGTCTGTGGAAATGAAAGTATCAATCGAAACCTTACAACAGCATGTACAGAAGCGACTTTCACCGAAACGATTCACCCATACCATGGGAGTGGTAGACATGGCGAAGCGATTGGCAGTACACTATGGGGCTGATAAAAAACGAGCCACTGTGGCCGCCTTGTTACATGATGTGATGAAAGAATCGCCTTTGCAGGATATGCAAGCTATCGTAGGAGAGGCTAAGATTCCCGTCGATGAGGAGATGCTCGGAAATGGGGCGTTACTCCACGGACCAGCAGGGGCTGCTTATGCACAACTTCGCTTGCACATAGAGGATACGTCTATTTGTGAAGCTATTCGTGTACATACGATGGGAAGTACCCATATGAGCCTATTGGATAAGATTATATTTTTAGCAGACTATATTGAACCAAACAGAGATTTCCCCGGTGTGGAAGAATTGCGCGCCTTGGCATTTCAAGATATCAATGAGGCAGTGATTCGTGCCTATGATGGAACGATACGCCATTTATTGGATCAAGGATTGACCATTCATGTGCAGACCATACAAGGGAGAAATAGTCTAGTAAAAGAAAGGGCGGATGCATAAATGGAACAGCAAATGCGACGTAGAGTGCGTCCAAAACGAAAGGGTCTACGCTGGGATCGTATCATTGTGGCCCTATTGGTCGTGGTCCTTATTATCGGTGGATTGGTGTGGGGGATTCAAAAGGCTGTAGAGAGTCTATCGAATCCTTCTGAGACTACTGAAAGCGGACCTAAACTACCGCCAGTGACAACGACAGTGCCAGTAGATATGAAATCTATCAAAACTAGTTATATGCTCGTAGTGGGTGTAGATAAGAGTCAAATGCAACAAGCAGATGCGCTGTATTTGGTGGCTTTCAACCTAGATGCGAAAACGATGCAAATCATTGGCATTCCAAGCAATAGCAAAATCATCAATCGCCATAATGATACACCGCAACGTCTGAATGATATGTACGGACAAGGTGGTATTGAGCTCACAAAAGCGGTGGTAGAAGACATGTTCCACATTGTCATCCCACACTATGCCATTGTGGATCAGGATAGCTTTCAGTCTATGATGCATATCTTTGGAACACCAAGTTTGTATGTAGAAAATTCCATGGTCCATCAAGATATGACAACGGGGCAAGTGGATATTAATATTCATCAAGGGTTTCAAGATTTTACGGATGAAACAGCCTTTGGGTATATGCGATTTGTAGACGGTGATGGGAACACATTGTCTCGCACGATGCATCAAGAACGATTGCTGAAAGCCATGTTGGACCGTGAAAAAAATCATGTCAGCTTAGGAACAGCATTCCGAGTGTGGCGCTTATGGAGTCACATTAGTACCAATATTAGTACTTGGGATGGAGTTCGATTGATGACAAAATTAATTGAGTTCCCTAAGGATAAAATACGTTGGTATATTTTACAAGGCACACCAGAAACAATTCAAGGTGTTTCCTATTGGAATGTGGAACCGACGGACTTGCAACAATTAATTGGGATTACAGTAGGGGATATCCCTAGTGATGAGGAGTTAATCCCTGTCATTGGTGATGGACCTAAAGACACGGATACAAAGAAAACGGAGGCTCCGAAAGAGAGTGCTGACAGCAAAGAGGAATCTACGGAACCAGGAAGCCCCACAACTAGATAAGGAGTTAGAATGAAACAGAAACATGAAATTTTAGAATCCATTCGCGTATTAGCGCAGGCTGGATATGATAAAAAAGGGGAAGACATTGCCATTATGGATATGGAAGGTCTAACTATGTTGGGAGATTACTTTTTAGTAGTTACTGCCAATAATGTGAAACATGCCCAAAGTGTGGCAGATGCCATTGAAGATGCCGGAGCCGAACAAAGTATGACGGTGCTCCATCGTGAAGGGTATCGAGAAGGTGACTGGATTTTGCTTGATTTTGGCGATGTCATTTGCCATGTCTTTACCGGCGAATACCGTCACTTTTACGGGCTAGAAGAAATGTGGAAGGATGCCCCAAGAGAATCCTTTGAAGGAGTCTAATATGGCTACAAGCTTATCTGAAAATACTATTGCCACCTTAAAAGTACTGCGCCAAAGCGATCAAGGGGCCTTTTTAGATGGTCAAACAGGCAATACTAGTGACGACATTTTACTCCATAAAGATCAACAAACAGGTCCTGTTGCGATTGGTGATGAAGTCACTGTATTCCTCTATAAAGATCCGAAGGGTCGTGTTACTGCAAGTATGCGCTTACCGGCTATGAAAGAAGGTCAAATTGGCTATGTAGAAGTGATTAATACCACCAATTTTGGCTGTTTCGTTGAAGTCGGTACAGAGCGGGGGATTTTCATGCCTCATGCAGAGATGCGTGGACGTCCTCAAAATGGTGAAAAAGTATGGGTTCGTCTATACAGCGATAAATCCGGTCGATTAGCTGTGTCTATGGATGTAGATGATGCTATGCGCCGTGCCTCAAAACCAGCCACAGAGGCAAAGGTAGGGGCCATGGTAAAAGGCGCCATCTATAATATGACTAGCGAGGGTGCTTTTTTAATCACCCCTGAACGATGGATTGCTTTCATGCATCGCAGTGAAATGACTCGGTCCTTAAAAGTAGGGGAAATGATTGAAGGTCGTATTACTTTCAAACGAGACGATGGACGTATTAACATCTCCATGCGCCCTGTGAAAGAAGAAGCTTTGGCCACCGATGGGGCAAAGATTATGACCTACTTGGCGAGTCGCCACGGTCGTATGCCCTATGGGGATGGTACATCAGCACCGATTATTAAGGATAAATTCAACATCAGTAAAGCCGCTTTCAAACGGGCTCTTGGACATCTGATGAAAGCAGGATTCATCGTGCAAGAAGAAGGATGGACCTTGCTGACGGAAGCTGGTCAAAATACTCTGCTAGAAGCGGAAGAACAAGCGGACAGTGCTGAATAAGGGGGATGTACGATGAAGATTGTGGTGGTAGGTGCCGGCAAAGTGGGCTATTCATTGGCGGAGCGGCTAGCACAAGATCAGCATGATGTGTATGTCATTGAAAAAAATAGTGAACGCATTAAAAATCTAGAAAACAATCTAGATGTAAACTTAGTGCAAGGAAATGGGAGTAGTATTTCCTTGCTACAAGAAATCGGCATTGAAGATATGGGCATGCTCATTGCTGTGACCGATTCTGATGAAGTGAATATGTTGGCCTGTATGTTGGGCAAGGCTGCGGGAATTCCTAAGACCATCGCTCGTGTGCGAGACAATGAATATGAAAATGGTACCAATGCACTGATTCAAGAGAAATTGGGCATCGATTTATTCATCAATCCAGAAATGGTAACGGCCCAAGAGATTTATAAAATCTTGAAAACCCCAGCTGCACTGGATGTGGAAGATTTTGCCAGTGGTGCTGTACGCCTTGTGGAATTTAAAATTCGCAACAATACGGACATTATGGGGATTCCCCTACGGTCCTTAACATTGCCTCCTAACGTGCTCGTGGTGGGCATTATGCGCAGTGGAGAAATGATTATTCCCCACGGTGAAAGTACATTGGAATACATGGACAATGTCTTTTTCCTAGGCGCTAAGGATAGTATCGATGAAGTGGAAGTATGGCTCAATGAGACGAGCCGACCTACACAGCGCGTCGTTATCATTGGCGCAGGCCTTATAGGGCGTAACCTAACCCTATTATTAGAAAAAGATGGATACGATGTGAAAGTCATCGAAAAGAACTTAGAGCGGTGTGAGCAATTAGCAGCCCTAGTGGATCGATCCATCGTCATTCATGGGGATGGTACAGATATCGATTTGTTAGAAGCAGAAGAAATTAGCGATAATGATGTCATTATTTGCTTAACCGATGATGACAAGTTGAACTTGCTAGTGGCCTTGCTAGCAAAACATCTAGGGGTACCTAAAGCATTTGTTCGTGTAGGGCGATTAGAATATATTACTTTGATGGAGCAGGTGGGTATTGACGTAGCATTTTCACCGAGATTATTAACATCGGGGCAAATTTTGCGGTTAATTCGAGAAGATGAAAATCTCATTAATATTTTTACCTTCGAAGGGTCTAAAGCTGAAGCTGTGGAAATAGAAGTTGCAGAAAAAACATCATTGATAAATAAACATTTAAAAGACCTAAAGTTGCCCGGAAAATCGTTAGTAGGGGCTATTGTCAGAGAACATCAAACCATTGTTCCTAAAGGAGATACATTGTTGCTTGAAGGAGATCATATAGTTATTTTTACATTGCCAGAAAATATTAATACTTTATTAGCATATATTAATAAATGATATAAAATTTTGAAAGGAGAAGGAATCATGCGCATTCAAAATATTATGCGAGTTGTTGGACAAGTGATGCTTATATTAGCTTCCTTCATTATGGTTCCCTTTTTCTTTGGTATATTAGATGAAGGGGTTCTTTACTATTCTTTTCTTATTACATCATGTATAGCAGGGGTAGTAGGGTTTCTATTATATTATTATGGTACAGATACTAATGTATATAGTGTTCGAGATGGATTTCTTGTAGTCAGTACAACTTGGATATTAGCGTCTATATTTTCGGCGTTGCCTTTTTATTTTAGTGGAGTACTTGAGCAATTTGTAGATGCTTTATTTGAGTCTGTATCAGGTATAACGACTACCGGGGCAAGCATGATTGATGATGTAAGTGCTTTACCAAGAGCCTTTATTTTGTGGAGGGGGCTTACCAATTGGATTGGTGGTATGGGGATGATTGTCTTAGTGTTAGCATTCTTGCGTAATTTAGGGACTGGAGTAGCTCCATTAGTCGAAGCAGAGGCTTCTGTACCAAGACCTGGGATTGTATTACCAAGAATACAATCTATGGCCGGGAACTTGCTGAGAATTTATTTGGGATTTACATTTACTTGTACTTTTCTATTATGGCTAAGTGGCATCGGTTTATTTGAAGCACTTAATTTTACCTTTGCTACGGTAGCTACAGGTGGATTGGCCCCAATTACTGGCAGTACATTTAGATATGCTGATTCCTATTTGGTCTGCATCATATTAGTAGTATTTATGATATTGGCGGGTGGAAATTTTGCAGTCTATCAATCTGTCTGGCAACGAGGTATTAAAGAGATTTGGCGAGATTTTGAATACAGAATTTATCTCATTACTCTAGCAATTGGATCAAGTTTAGTATTATTTGCACTGATATGGGAAGCTGGAGATGCTAAAATTGAACATTTGCGAAATGCGATTTTTACGCTTATTTCCATACAGACTGGGACTGGATTTGCTATTGTTGACTATAATCTATGGCCTAGTTTAGGACAAATGGTATTGTTTATGGGGATGTTCTTTGGTGGTTGTAGTGGATCGACTGCTGGGGGACTTAAAATTATTCGGATTATTATCTTGGCGAAAAGTAGCATTCTTTATCTACGAAAAGCTATCCATCCTGATATGGTACAGTTAGTACGATTAAATGGCTATGTATTACCTAATAAATGGTTACAAATTACACAACAGTTCTTTTTTCTCTATATGCTAATTTTTGGCCTTTCCTCGGTGATTATCTCTTCTACAGGGTTACCATTGGCAGATGTGCTGCCATTAGTTGCAGGTAGTCTAGGAAATGTAGGCCTTGCATTTGGAACACTAGGACCCACAGAAAGCTTTACAGTTTTGGCACCCCTTGCAAAGATAGTTTGTATTATTGATATGTTATTAGGACGGTTAGAGTTGTTTACTCTATTAGTGCTAATACATCCAGGTTTTTGGCGTGGATATTTTACAAAGAAAGAAAAAGGCTATAGACGATTCGATGGACATCATAAGAACTCCTCAAGGCTTGTATAAAACAAATTGTTATATCCTTATCGATGGTGGAGAAGCCTTGGTCATTGACCCTGGCTTTCACGGTCGACGCATTGTAGAAGAGCTAGGGGATACTCGACCAGTGGGAATCGTATTGACCCATGGACATGCAGATCACATCTGTGCTGTAGACACCTTGGTAGATGCCTACCAGATTCCTGTGTATATGCATCCGGCAGATGATGTGTTGTTACGAGTGAAACGACGGATGCCATCGGTGTACAAGGAACGCTTTATGGCACCCTATTTACCTTTGAAAGAAGGACCGCTCCGAATTGGATCCTTTCAGCTCATGATTTGGGAGACCCCAGGACATAGTGCGGGAAGTGTACTCATCGGCTACAAGCAGGCCCTATTTACAGGGGATACCTTGTTTAAAGGGACTGTAGGTCGAGTCCATACTTTTAACGGTGATGTACAAGCTATGCGAGATACCATCGGTAAGATAAGACAGTTAGATCCTGCCTATGTGGTATATCCTGGACATGGTATTAGCACTACCTTACAAGAGGAATTAGAGACGAATCCATACATGCTCGATGCAAGTCGTGTAGAATGATCTTCCTACTACATCGTTCTAAGAAGGTAAGACCAAGGGCTTTCAGGGGATGAGAAAATATTTATAAAAAAATATAAAAAAGTGTTGACGAGTGACATGAAATAGGGTATACTAACAAAGTAGTCAATTGGCCCCGTGGTGTAGCGGTTAACATGTCGCCCTGTCACGGCGAAGATCGTCGGTTCAAATCCGATCGGGGTCGCCACTACATGCCTCGGTAGCTCAGTCGGTAGAGCAACGGACTGAAAATCCGTGTGTCGGCAGTTCGATTCTGCCCTGAGGCACCATTTGCGGAAATAGCTCAGCGGTAGAGCACCGCCTTGCCAAGGCGGGGGTCGCGAGTTCGAATCTCGTTTTCCGCTCCACTTTTTTGGCGGCATAGCCAAGCGGTAAGGCAGAGGTCTGCAAAACCTTTATTCCCCAGTTCGATTCTGGGTGCCGCCTCCACAATCGTTACCCATGCCGGGGTGGCGGAACAGGCAGACGCAACGGACTTAAAATCCGTCGGTT
>CAUQLO010000060.1:0-8936 GCA_963518725.1 uncultured Veillonella sp.
GGAACGAAGTCGAGAAGACTTAGAACGGATATTTGCTAGCTATTAGATGGTTGAAAGTGTTAAAAACGATAAGTAACCGTTGCACAAGTCTAGCCCTCTAAACTGCATAAAGATATGTGTCAATGATGTGTAGCGTTACTTATAAATATATACAATTCGTGGAAATCGGGGGGGGTAGCACTACTTAGGGGTGCACAACACTTTTATTTTTCTGTACAATAGAAGTATATGAATGCATAAAAATATGCATAAAGGTGAGTGTGTATAAGGAGGAATTTTGTTGTGCAATCTAGACATGTATTACAACTATCCACTCTTTGGGCAATAATTTCTGTGTGTGCTAGTCCAGTATGTGCGAGCCCGGCAACAAATCCAGCCGGAGAAGGTCCTGGTATCGCTATTGGTGCCGGCACTATTGCCGGCCATGAAGGTGTGGTTGCCATTGGTAAAGGTGCTTATGTATACTATTCTGGTCGTTCTGGATCTAAGAATATTGATGGAGATATTGCGATTGGCGAAAAAGCTAATACTTGGAATCACCATGACCAATCTGGATCGATAGCGATTGGTAAATATGCTCTTGTAGAAAATACTGCTAATAGATTAGATAAAGTATTTGCTTTTAAACAAACGGATTTTGATAAATTTGGTTTTGGCAGCCTTCCAAAAAGCCCAGATAGAGTCGTTACTGGTGTTGCGATAGGTAATAATACCTATGTTCGTACTGGTGGCACTATGATTGGGTCTCATAATTATCGTGGTAAAATTGGCGATATTGAGGTAAGTACGGAGTCTCAACGTACTATCAAGCCTACAGGGGCAGGTGTCTATTCTACAACTGTTGGTGCAAATAGTTTTACGAACGGAACTGTAGCCACTAGTACAGGGGCTCTTAACGTAATTTCTAGTGACTATGATAGAAATGATGCTAGTAAAGCGCCTAAAAACTTTGGCGCTACCATCAATGGTACCTTGAACTCCATTGAATCAGCAACAACTACGAATACAAGCGCTGGTATTGCAAATGCCATCGTAGGCGTAGCGAATAAAACAGCCAATAGTAATGGCACCTTAGTCTTTGGCGCAGGTAATGAAATCACCAATTCTATTACAGATATTAATCTATCCCCATTAGTTAGTGGTTTTGGAGGGCCCGATTCTGTGACAGACATGTCCAAGGTTCTAAGAAAACTGGTTAAGGATAGTAATTCTGGTGGTGCTACTCTTGCTATTGGCGGAGGCAATAAAGCTGATTATACGTTGCGCACGGCTATGATTGGTGTTAATAATACGGTGACTGGTACAGAAGCAGCTGGTGCCGCAGACAACTTTGTAGTTGGCTTTAACAATACTGCTTCTAATGTAATTGGCACCACTATCATCGGTACGAATCGTAAAGCCACAGGTACTCATAATTCTATTATCATTGGTTCTGCTACAAAGGAAACTGAAACCACTGCTAGCAATAGTGTAGCCATTGGTAACGATGCCAATGTCACAGTGGACGGCGGTATTGCCTTAGGTGCTAACTCCGTTTCTAGTCGAGATCTTACTAAGGAAGCTTCTGGCTATGATTGGTCTACTGGCACCGCTTCCTCTGACACATCTTCCACATGGAAACCGACGAATGCCGCTGTTTCTATTGGTGATGGTACTACTGTAACTCGTCGGATTACCTCACTTGCAGCCGGATCCGAGGATACAGATGCGGTGAACGTAGCACAATTAAAACGAGTGGTAAATCATGCTGATGAACAAGTTAAAGTTATTAACACAAGTATAAATGCTCTGGGCTCAAGAATAGATACAGTGGATTCAAGAATAGATACACTAGGTTCAAGACTAGATACACTAGGATCAAGAATTGATACAGTGGGAGCTGGAGCGGCCGCATTAGCTGGATTACATCCAATAGATTTCGACCCAGATGCGAAATGGGACTTGGCGGCTAGTTATGGCAAACATGAAAGTTCCCATGCATTTGCCGTTGGTGCTTACTATCGTCCTAATGAAGATATGATGTTGTCCGCTGGTACATTACTAGGTAACGGGCATAGCATGTTTAATGTTGGTTTTTCAATTAAAGTAGACGGTGCCAAACGAATCACAAAATCTCGTGCTAAGCTGAGTGAAGAAGTACTTATCTTGCAACAAGAAGTAGCTGAACTAAAAGCTATGTTAGGTTTACAATCTAGCACTAAAAAAGATTAATTGCATACAAAAATGTTTATACAAAATGCTGTGGAAATATTTACTTTCACAGCATTTATGTATATATGGACACATATAAATTGTATATTATTAAAGATGTTTCTAAAGATAGCCATGTTGGACAAAATATGGTACTGCAATATAATTATGGTTCTATTGCCTTATAGATATAATTTTCTAATGCTCTTTCGATGGCAGAACGCACTGCTTTTGCCAAGGTGTCACCGAATTGGGAGAACGTGCCTGAGTCTGTCAGTAGTTCCCCGTTCGGGTCGATGGTCATAATGACACCATCTGTAGAGGTGCCTGTTGCAGGTTCTCCAGATAGGATACTCGTAATGCCTAAGCTTTGGAGTGCTGCAGTCTTGGCCTCAGTGATAGTGATGAGGGATTTCGTGAGCGCTCCATCGGTGAGTGCACAATTTGTAAATACTAATAGATTGATGGTACCTGCAGAGTGAAAGGTACCATCTTTTTCATAATAGGAGTATCCATCGCCAGCGCGATGAGCAGTTTTCTCGATGCCTGCGGTGGCAATCACTTCGATGGTGATGGAGCCTTCTGTGAAACAAGCATAGGCATGACGATCCATGCTAGCACTGGTTAACAAAGCTGTGCAAAAGTGGATGGGTAAGTCCAGTTGCACGCATTCTTTTGCCAAATAGGCAGAGGTGGAACCGCCAGGTAATTCACTTTCAGAAGTGACAAAAAAGGTGAGTTGTTGATTGCGCACCGCCATGACATGATGCAAACCACCGTTGAAGGGGCTTGTACTAATGGCATAAAAAGGCATGTCATAGGTGACGGTGATGGCGGATTTGTGGATATCTACGTAGCCACCGCTGCGCAATGCAGTGGGGGCATGATAGGGATTTGTTTGTCTGTACATACTGTCTCCTTATGAATATGGATAGGGTATGGAAATACTAGGTGTAGCTTACAGTTAGCGAGGGACACCTAAATTCTCTAATAATGATTGAAAATGTTGTACCACTCGTTCGCGCATGGATAGAGGATTGATCACAGTGACCATGGCGCTGAGGGACAGTATTTTTTGATATACATCATCTTCGTCAAATGGATAATAGGTAATCGTAATCTGATACGTATGGTCCTGTAGTTCCTCTTCGTCATCTAAGATGGTTTCTACTAAGGTTGTTTCCTTTGTGTAATCTGCCAAGGCATGGAAGGTCCGTCTGAGGGCGTTTCTGTCGTTGGTGATGCGCAGTTGTAATGTCTGGGCATCAGCTTGGAGCAATGTTTCTAGGACGGTGTACCGATTGGAAATGGGAGCTTCCTCTAGGGCGGTAAGGGTTTGGATAGTTTGCACAGGAAGGTAGATATATTGGCTTTCACTAGTTAGGCCTAGCAAGTGATATTCTTGGGTATTTGCAAAATAGCGCAAATGACAAGGTGTGACTACATAGGTGTCGTCTGCAGTGGTGACCTCTAGGGTGGTATTGCCTTGTACAATCGCTTGAAACAAGGTGGTTACTGTGCTGACCACATGGGGATCATCGATGGTGTCAGGTCGGGTCAACTGAAAGTTCT
Organism: uncultured Veillonella sp.; assembly: GCA_963518725.1. Taxonomy (GTDB): domain Bacteria; phylum Bacillota; class Negativicutes; order Veillonellales; family Veillonellaceae; genus F0422. The sequence goes on from CAUQLO010000060.1 coordinate 3,763, forward strand.
CTTGAATAGTTTGGAAGGCACTGGCATAGGGATGCTGCTGGAGCGCATGTTGTAATTTTTCTCGTACCTTCTCAGATAAGAACGGAAACACTCGATCATCGTGCACAAGCAAGTAGAGTGCGAGAACTTCTCGATCCGTCAATACATAGGGCTCTGGTAGGTGAGGCACAAAGAGTGGCTCCAACTCCTCAGGAGAGGTGGCAGCAGGAATGAAGAAGAGTTCTAATAGTTTCTCAATCATTTCAGAGGCGTTACCATTGTCCATGGTGTGCTCATAATCTTGTAATAGCCAAGCGGCGATATCTTTAGGAGTTAATTGGTTAAGTTCAACACCAATATCATCGCAATTGACACGATCCATATAGATGAAGTGCAATAATTGTATGAGGCGAATGTAGTAGAAGGTATAGGCGCCCACAGAGGTGTTGTGGGAGCTCATATAGCGTTGTAACAGTGTGTTAGGATTCATAATGGGATAGGATACTCCTTACTCGGTCTACAATAATAGGGGTTACTTCCTTAAGGGATGCCATCTCTGGCGAGTCATCTGTGAGAGGTTCCCCAGCAGAGTTCACAAATTGAATGTACGGTCCCCATTGATAGATTAATGGATAGACTAGGGATTTTTCCGGGTAGGTGACTTTCACGAGGAATGGGCAACCCTGCTCCTCTTCGTGTGGTATAAAAGTAATCGATAATCGTTGTGTCTGGAATGCATAGAGGTGTTGTTGCAGTTCTTTCCAATGTTTAGTTGGGCACGTGTGAAAGTTAATGTATAAGGTGCTCAGATTAGGGGCTTTCACTTGTTTACGTGAATGAGGTGTAGATGGGTACGGCTCAATGCATTGCACCGCATCTAACAACAATGGCGTCATGGGTTTGAAATATTTGCTAGTACTATAGATGTATTCCCTAGAATCGTCTTGACGTTCTTCAAGGTTCGTAATATACCCGATTGTTTTCGTGGTGTCTAATTTAGAGGTTGTTTTTGGATTATCTCGATCGATAGTAGTCAAAGTGCACCAAGTATTCATAGATGCCAAGGTGGCTAATCGTGTGTCATCGAGCAATGTTTTGAACGGTGGTACTTGACGAACCAAGATAGGCGAGGGCTGTTGTGCTGTGGCTGGTTGGCTTTCAGAAATATAATCTTGTGGAGCAGATCCCTCTTCCAAGGCTGACAGTGAAAGTTTAAACTGTACATAATGAGCATACGACGAAATAGGAGACAACTGCTTTTGAAAGTCTAAGGCATAGCGAAGTTCCTCAATTTCTTCTTCGGAGAGGCCCGCCTCGACGATAGGATTGGGGACGATATGGTAGGCTTTCTCTATAGTTGGATGCTCTGTGAGTAGGCCCATAGCTTCCAATGTGGTAAAAGCGCTATCGAAGAGTTGTGTGGAATTGACGGTAGATTCGTTTGTGTCGTCTTGGGTGATGAGGATGTCTTCATTAATCGCCACTAAGTAGCGTTTGAGATTGGATTCTTGCAATACAAAGTCATCCCCTTGGGCCATATCCTCTGCCCCAGCGTAATAGTGGAGAGGGTGTTGTAATCCATTTTGGTATGTGTCAGCATCGCTGTCAGATACATCCTTGGTAGCCATGAGATGGTACAAGTATAAACTGCGACGAATATCTGTAGGCAACATTTTACGCACTGCATGAGCGAAGGCGAGGGGATTTATGTTATAGGGGGAGTAGCTTAGGCCCGGCAAAGTCAATAATTTGGCGCGGCCATAGGAAAATTCAGATAAGGACTGCGGTGACAAAGCATCCATAAAAAAGTGAGCTTGCTTGGTCTTTTCCTGATAGGAAGTTCCTTTGAATGGATGGAAATCTTTATCTGCACTTTTATAAACGCCGCCCTTTGCGATTAATTCTAAAAACCGATAGAAACGAGATTCCGTTTCATCGCTAGTGGCAAAAAAATTCGTGTTCGCTGCCATAGAGGCTCCTTTCAACATGTATGATGTGGATTCTGGTGTTATATAGTTATAGTACCATAAAAGGGGGAACTGTGGCATTATTTTTTAAGATCTCAACTATTGGGACTTTTGTAATAGCTCGTCCCAGTGATTATGTATAATAAGTTCATCAGTTAGGAGTTAGCTCCTAGATATATCGATACAAGTTCGTTACAGGATACATTCATAGTAGTTATTAATAAAAAGGAGGATGTCATGTATTTAGACGTATTTGCTTCGGCAGAAGTGTATGACCCGTGTGCCTAATACGGGTTCATATAGGTAAATGCCTAAAATTTTAGTATAATAGAAAAATAAGATACTAGAGGAGGCATTGATTATGGAAGAGAGTCATTTTTTTGCCCTTTTGGGGCGCATGAAATATATTCAGCGTTGGAGCTTGATGCGCAATACAGAGGTAGAAAATCTACAAGGTCATAGTTTAGAGACGGCTATGATTGCCCATCAATTAGGGGTGCTTCGAAATACTTATTTTGAAGGGCACATCGATGTGAATCGACTAGCAGTGTTGGCTATGTATCACGATGTGAGTGAAGTGTTCACTGGGGATATGCCAACACCGGTAAAATATTTTAATCCGAAGTTGCGAGCCCTCTACGGGGAAGTGGAACAATTGGCGAATGAAACTTTGTGGCGTACGTTGCCAGAACCAGTGCAACCAGCCTATGAGGACGTATTGGTGTCGGTACCAGAAGAATACGAAGTACTTGTGAAAGCCGCAGACACGTTGTCAGCATTTATGAAATGCGTTACAGAAAAAGCGGCTGGCAATGATGAGTTTAATGCTGCCTACGATACGATTTACGAACGATTGGTACACATGCAATTACCAGAGGTAGATCTATTTTTGAAAGTCTATGTGCCTAGTTTGACGAAATCCTTAGATGAAATGAATGTATCCTTTGCAAAATAATGGTGAGCACATATATTGACGATACTGCATACTTTCACGTATACTAGTACTATATGGATAATAACTAAGAAGAGGAAAAATCTTTTGAACGCATCGCAGAGAGCATTGGGTTGGTGGAACAATGTATGTAGTAAAAAGAGGGTAGCCTCGGAGTTGGCATGGTGAACTAGAGTAAGTGTGCCCGCTGATCAGCGTTAACGATAATGAGTGATTGCTACGGCAATAATCTAGGTGGTACCGCGGAAGTATAGACCCTTTCGTCCTAATGGACGAGGGGTCTTTTTTGTATGCAGGAGGACACATGAAAGAATATAAAAATTTAACAACTTATAATCCGAAAGAGATTGAACAACAATGGTACACATATTGGGAAGAGAAAGGCTATTTCCATGAGGAAGTGGACACAAATAAAGAGCCTTTTAGTATTGTGTTACCACCACCAAATGTAACAGGTCAATTGCACATGGGTCATGCCCTTGATAACACATTGCAAGACATTTTGATTCGTACGAAACGTATGCAAGGCTACAATGTATTGTGGATGCCTGGAACAGACCATGCAGGGATTGCAACGCAAGTAAAAGTAGAAGAAAACATCATGAAAACGGAAGGGAAATCTCGTCATGATTTAGGTCGTGAAGAGTTCTTGAAACGCGTATGGGAATGGAAACAAGAATATGGCAGCACCATCGTAAAACAAATCCGTAGTTTAGGCGCTTCTTGTGACTGGACGAGAGAGCGTTTTACCTTGGATGAAGGCTACCATGATGCGGTCCTAAAAGTATTCGTAGCATTGTACGAAAAAGGGTTAATCTATCGTGGAGAACGCATCACTAACTGGTGCCCTAATTGTTTGACAGCTTTATCTGATATCGAAGTAGAACACGAAGATGAAAATGGACATTTATGGCATATTAAATATCCTGTGATTGGCGAAGAAGACACATTCTTAACTGTAGCCACAACTCGTCCTGAAACGATGTTTGGTGACGTAGCTGTAGCGGTGAACCCTAATGATGAGCGATATGCGCATTTAGTAGGAAAAGAATTATTGCTTCCATTCGTGAACCGTCACATCCCAATCATTGCCGATGAATATGTAGATCAATCGTTCGGTACTGGGTGCGTAAAAATCACGCCAGCTCATGACCCTAATGACTTTGAAATGGGACAACGCCATAATTTGGAAAGTATCGTAGTGATGAATCCAGATGGCACCATGAATACAGGGGCAGGTCACTTTGTGAATATGCCTCGTGAATTGGCGCGTAAACAAGTCGTAGCGGAATTAGACGCGCAAGGTTTATTAGAAAAAGTGGAAGACCATGGTCACAGTGTAGGCCATTGTTCCCGTTGTAACACGACAGTAGAGCCTATGGTATCTAAACAATGGTTCGTATCCATGGAACCATTGGCAAAACCTGCTTTAGAAGTAGTACGTGACAAATCTATTGAATTTGTACCAGAACGTTTTACTAAAACATATACCAACTGGTTAGAATCTATCCGTGATTGGTGTATTTCTCGTCAATTGTGGTGGGGTCATCGTATTCCAGCTTGGTATTGCCAAGACTGTGGAGAAACGATCGTAACAGCAGATACATTGACTGAATGTCCACATTGCCATGGCAAAGTAGAACAAGATCCAGACGTATTAGATACATGGTTCAGCTCTGCTTTATGGCCATTTGCCACAATGGGTTGGCCTGAAAATACAGAGGAAGTGAAACATTGGTATCCTACTAGCGTTATGGTAACAGGCTACGATATCATCTTCTTCTGGGTAGCTCGTATGATTTTCATGGGCTTAGAATTTAAAGAAGAAATTCCTTTCAAACACGTATTCATTCATGGACTAGTGCGTGATAGTCAAGGTCGCAAAATGAGTAAATCCTTGGGCAATGGTATCAATCCATTAGAAGTGATTGAAGAATACGGTGCCGATGCGTTGCGCTTTACCTTGGTAACTGGCAATACACCGGGCAACGATATGCGTTTCTACATGGAACGTGTGGAAGCAAATCGTAACTTTGCCAACAAAATTTGGAATGCCTCTAAATTTGTGTTGATGAACTTAGAAGGTTTTGATGAAAGTTTCGTACCAAGCGCAGAAGATTACACATTGGCAGATAAATGGATTCTAGAAGAATACAATAAAACAGTAACTAATATTACGAATAACCTTGATAAATTTGAATTAGGGGAAGCGGCGAGCGCTGTATATGATTTCATTTGGAATACGTACTGCGACTGGTACATTGAATTAGCGAAAC
>CAUQLO010000061.1:0-8122 GCA_963518725.1 uncultured Veillonella sp.
GCATTACATTGGCATATAATCGGTTCATAGTATCTCCTTATTCCACTTCTAAAGGTGTTATACACGTACCTTCTGTTTCAATCAAAATAGCTTTACGATGGATGGAATAACTATCCGTCACAGGCCAGCCATATTGGTCTTTCCCTAATTTCCACATATCGCCCGGTTTCATCGTCCCTTCTGGGTACACTCCGATAGCCATACGTATGGTTACCATATCGCCGTCAACGGTTGCCGCCAATGGCTCTTTGATAAAATGTTTCACATCTATGGTTCTCGTTTTTTTCGGCGTTACCTTTTCATAGAGCACTTCTTCGGCGCTGTTGAAAGGCTCCAACAAGGCCTCCCAGTTCGCCACTTCCGTCACAGGTCCCGTCACTTCATAGACTGCATAGTTACAGATGGCCATCATCTTTTTCACTTTGTCCGGCATGAATCGACCGTCTAACACTTCTAACCCTTTCGGTGCAGCCTGTGAAAGTCGACCCATCAATTCCTCCAAGGAACCTTCTTCTAAGACATCCATATCGCAATATTCAGCGCTGGCTGTAATCCCCAAGGCGAGGGCTGAAGAGAAGCTGATTTTCATATGCGGATTGAAACCTTCTGAATAGGCCATTTTGATACCACTGCGACGAATCATACGCTCGATGGCAGAGGCATAATCTAAATGGGATAAGAATCGAAGTTCTTCCCCTTTATGTAAGGCCAAACGTAACTTTCTCAACACGTCCACCCTCCTTATAATCAATAATCGGTGTGCCCAACTCTGGACACGCATTACAACCATTGCACGGTTTGCGACGGCAATCCCATGTCAACATACCATCTACAGCACGTTCCCATTCACGTTGTAAGAACGCTTTACTTACCGTGTCGTCAATGTGTTCCCATGGCAAGGCCTCTTCAAAACTACGGTCACGACGAGCATAGTAATCTGGATCAATATTTGTATCTTTGAAAGCTTGCATCCATGTATCGTATTTAAAATACTCCGTCCAACCATCAAACTTACAACCTTGTTTCCAAGCTTCAATCACAGATGGAGCCAATCTCCTGTCTCCACGAGCAAAGATAGCCTCTAAGTAACCCGTATGCCCATCATGGTAATGATAGGAGATATTGCGGTTATTGATGAGGGATTTTAAATAGCGTTGCTTCCGGTGAATTTCCTCCACATCTTGCTGTCCATACCATTGGTACGGAGAATGTGTTTTCGGCACGAAGAAGGAACAACTTACGGTCACCTTACCATTGCGTTTCCCTGTAATATCACGATGTAAGTCTAATACTTTGTATGCTAAATCAGCAATACCTGCTACGTCTTCATCCGTTTCTGTCGGTAAGCCCATCATGAAATAGAGCTTCACTGTATTCCACCCCGATTTGAAAGCATTTTCACAGGCTGCCATTAAATCTTCTTCGCTAACACCTTTGTTGATAACGTCACGCATACGTTGCGATCCCGCTTCAGGGGCAAAGGTTAAGCCACTTTTACGCACTTGTTGCACCTTTTTAGCGATATCAATAGAGAAGGCGTCGATACGTAAAGACGGCAAGCTAACACTGACCTGTTTATCTTTGAACTCTTCCATCAACATGTCTACTAACTCGGGCAATTTAGAATAGTCTGCGGAGCTTAAAGACATCAAGGAAATCTCATTATATCCTGTATTGGCGATGATATCTTTCGCCATTTGCAATAGCCGTTCTGGTGTTCTTTCACGAACAGGCCGATAGAGCATACCCGCTTGGCAGAAACGACAACCGCGCAAACAACCGCGGAACAATTCTAGCACCGCCCGATCATGGACAACATCTAAATACGGTACAATAGGCGCCGTTGGATAGTAGGAGTTTTCTACATCTTCAACGATGCGTTTTTTCACCACTGGTGGCGCTTCCTCTGCCAATAATCGCAAGCCTTTAAAATGTCCTTCCTCTGTATATTCTGGTTCATACAACGCAGGAACATAGGTGCCTTCGATTAACGCAGCCTTGCGCAAGAATGCCTCCTTGCCACCTGGGAAACCTTTCGCTTTTTCTGCTTTGAACAATTCTACAAATTCCACAAGCCACTCTTCGGATTCTCCGATCGATACGACGTCAAAGAAGTCTGCAATAGGCTCAATGTTATAGACACAAGGTCCTCCTGCTAAGAGCAATGGAAAGGACATATCTCGATCTTTGCTATAAAAAGGAATGTCCGCCATGTCTAGCATGTTTAATATGTTGGTATAGCTCATCTCATATTGCAAGGTAAATCCTAACAAATCAAAGTCTCGAATTGGTGTTTTTGTTTCCAAGGAGAACAAAGGAATATTGCGATTACGCATTTCTACTTCCATGTCATGCCAAGGCGCAAATACACGCTCTGCTACCACATCTTCTCGTTCATTCAACAAACCATATAAAATTTTTATGCCTAAATGGCTCATACTAACCTCGTACACATCGGGAAATGCCAAAGCCATCGTTACATCCACCGTACTGTGGTCTTTCACAATGCTATTCCATTCCCCACCCGTATAGCGAGCCGGTTTTTCCACATGTTGTAACCATGATGGATCTAAGTGAATCATACAACCTCACAAGAGGCACAAGCCTCATTTCTACTACTTAAAACATGCGTTTTTTCTGACGCATTACGATATTCAATAATAAACCTATACTTAATAGGTTGGTAGTTAAAGCGCTGACACCATAACTGATAAATGGTAAAGGAATCCCCGTAACAGGCATGATACCTGTGGTCATACCTACATTGACCAACACTTCAAATAACAACATAGACCCAATCCCCGTTGCCATCAACATACCGAAGGGGTCCACCGCACGTTTGGCAATGAGAAAGCTGCGGTACACCACCACCAATAGTAAGCCTAGTACGACACAGCAACCGATTAACCCCAACTCTTCTCCTACGACGGAGAAAATAAAGTCCGTATGGTTTTCCGGTAAAAAGTTCAGCTGACTTTGCGTCCCTTCAAAGAGACCTTTCCCAAATATCAACCCTGACCCGATGGCAATCTTGGATTGGATGATATGATATCCCGCTCCAAATGGGTCAATATTCGGATTCAAAAACACTTGAATCCGTTCTTTCTGGTACTCTTGCAAGGCAAACCATCCCAGTGGCATCAAAGCAATCAAAGTGCCCACCATAATCTGTACAAGGCGCATGCGGATGCCGCTCACAAAGAGCATACCCGCCAATATCGCCACATACACCAAGGATGTCCCCAAATCTGGTTGTTTAAATACCAATAGTGCGGGGATTCCTAAAAATAGGAATACGGGAGCTAATTCCTTAAATGTATTCAACTTGCCAACACGACTTTCTAATAAGTTAGCAAGGCTAATGATCATCATTAATTTTGTAAATTCTGACGGTTGGATCGTAATCGGTCCTATTTGAATCCATCGTTGTGCCCCTAGTGCTGAGGTACCTACCAACATAACTGCTAAGAGCATGATAATGGTAGCCCCATAAATCCATTTGGCATAAGGGCGCAACCGTTCATAGTCAAGCCATTGCATCCCTACAATAGCCAGTATATTGAACCCAAAAAACAGCAATTGTTTCGCTACTAAGTCAGTGATTTTCAGCCCTTCCCGATTGATGTGGGTGGCGCTACCAATCACGATACAGCCGATGACAATTAGGCTTATGGTGGACAATACCAAGATCCAATCCCATTCCCGTATAATTCTTTGCCACATAGTATACTCCTAGTCCTTCTTCTGCTCTTTCGTAGATGCTGTATCTGTCGCACCATCTGGTTTCTTCTCATTCGTTGGTACTACCACCGGTTTTGGAATGTGAAAGTATTCTTCCAAAATAGGGCGCACAATAGACCCAGCGGACACGGCACCAAAGCCACCTTGTTCTACCAACGCTACCACAACGATACGCGGTTTGTCATACGGTGCATAGGCCACAAACCAACCATGGTCTCGCCCTGTCGCATTTTCCGCAGTCCCCGTTTTGCCGGCTACTGCCAAGGATAAACCTTTGAAAATTTCACCTGCCGTACCGCCTTCCAAAGTTACATCTCGCAAAGCATTGCGCACTATATCCATGACGCTTTTCGACACTTGCAGGATGCCTAGTTTTTTCGGTCCAAAAATTTCCTCCGGCGTTCCATCTGCATTGTCAATTCGGCTCACCACATACGGTTGATACCGTATACCACCATTGGCAATTTCAGACATAACAACGGCCATCTGGATAGGCGTTACCAATGTGAAAGACTGCCCTATAGCGGCATCGAAGGTTTCCCCTAAATACCAGTCTTGATCAAAAACTTTTTTCTTATAGGCAGGGCTCGCTAAATTACCGCTGCCCTCATCATATAATTTGATACCTGTTTTTTCACCAAGCCCAAAGATTTTAGCATACTTATCGATATTGTCGATGCCCAAGCGATTGCCCATTTCATAGAAGTACACATTGTCTGACTTCGCCAAGGCTTTGTTGAAATCTAACCAACCCAAAGCTTCTCCTTCGGCGTTTCGCTTATCGATTAACCAGTGTTTCCCACTATCGTAGATCATTTCATTAGGAGTTACTTTTTTTAACTCCAATGCGGCTGCACCTGTAATGATTTTAAAAGGAGACCCCGGTGGATATTCGCCAGTCACTACTTTATTTTCAAAAGGGTGGTTCGCATCTGTGTTGAGCTGATTCCACTGTTCTGTGGTAATTCCTTTGGCAAACCAGTTCGGATTAAACCCAGGGGCGCTGACCATGGCTAGTACAGCTCCTGTATTAGGGTCCATCGCTACCACTGCGGCCCCTTTCGCAGGTATGCCCTGTTTTCTAAGGGCTGCCAATTGGTCATACACAGCTTTTTCCGCTACTTTTTGCAAATTCAAATCGATGGTCAAATGAATATTGCGACCTGGAATCGTATGCTTCCGTCCCACTTCTTCTACAGGGCGTCCACTAGCATCCACCTCTACCTGGCGACCGCCGTCAACACCACGAAGAACAGAATCATACATTTTTTCTAGCCCTGAACGGCCCAATATCGTACCGGGTCCGATGGTGCCCCCTGCATGAGTACCATTCAATTCAGCTTGCTTAGCCGCTTCCATTTCCTCTTCACTGACTTCTCCTACATAGCCTAATAGTTGCGATGCCATCGTATCATGAGGATAATAGCGAAGGGGCTCCACATCCACCGTGACTCCCGGTAACTCATGACGATGTTCTTCAATTTTTGTTACTTTATCCAAGGTCACATCGCTAGCTAAGCGAATCGGTTCATATCCACCTTTATGGGCTTCAATCTTATCTGCCAATGTCTTTACCGGCACTTGCAAATAGGATGCCAATTGTTCTAATTCCTTTGGGTCCGCCTGTTTGCCTGTAGGCAACATGGATACCATGTAAGCCGGTCTAGAGCCTACCACAATTTGACCATTCCGATCATACATCAAGCCGCGGGTTGCCGTCATGGACAACATGCGGAGGCGATTCCCCTCTGCTTTGCCTCGGTAATAGTCCCCTTCAATAGCCTGCAAATAAAAGACACGTCCTAACAATACAGCAAAAACGATGACGACTATGATTAGCAACACATCAAAGCGTGTAGACTTTTTCTTTTTATATAGTGTTTGTAACATAGCCTCTCCTTTCTACCATAAATATTCATCTTTTTCTTCCCAGCGCCATAGTAATTTATGGACCACAATACCTAGTAAGGCATCGATGCCAATGGAAGGAATGCCATGATGCCAAATATATGTCAGTATATCAACGGGTTCCTGTACAATCCACAATAACCCCAGTTGTACAAGCATCACAACGGCAGCACCTAGTCCTGTCCACCAAGCCGTCGCATACCATTGTTCTTCATAAATTGTATAATTTAGAGACCCTAAAATATAGGCCACTAGGGCGTAGGACACAACGTGCAAGCCAAAATAGTTTCCTATAATCACATCTTGCACAATCCCTCCTATAATAGCTAAGGTCATTCCTGTAGACCGTCCTTTTAATACCGTCACTACCAGGGCTATATCTAGTAGCAAATGAGGTGTCCATGAGTAAGGAAACCACCTAGGAACGACTAAGGATTGCAGTAAAATCACTGCAATCATCATCAATATGAAAGCGAACTTTTTCATTGTTGCACCGTTCCTTTAGCCCCTTCCACTTGGTCCCGTTGTGTGCGAGGGATGAGCTTCGTTTCCAATTTTGGTACTTCTGGTAAAGATGTCAATGATTTTGTGATGACGAAGACTTCTTCTAAACTTTGAAAGTCTACCGTAGGTTCAATGATACCATGTTTTACAAAACCTTCTTCATCGGTCACAATATCTTTCACATGCCCTAGAAGCAATCCTTTTGGATACATACCGCCAAAGCCAGATGTGACGATGGTATCACCTTTCAATACATCTCCATTTAAAGCAATGTTCACCATTTGCGGTTCCATAGGATGATTCCCATTTCCTTTCAGAATCGATGCAATTCTCGATTCCGGTCGTTGCACAATAACACCAGTGGCAGATCTAGGGTCCAATATAGTTTGTACCCGTGCAGAATGTTCGTACACATCCGTCACAAATCCTACTACACCGCGCGGTGCGATAACTGCCATATTAGGTTGCACCCCGTCTGCTTGACCTCGGCTAATGGTAAACGTATCTGTCCAAGCTCCTCTATCTCTAGTCACAACCGCTGCTGCCAGCAAGGAAAATTGCGGTTGCTCTCCTTGAAATTTTAACAATTGGCGCAATCGAATATTTTCCGCTACTAACTCATCATAGGCCACTTGTTTTTGTTCTAATTCTGCATTTCGTGCCTCTAGATCGGCGGTATCTTTCACCCGTAAAATGCCATTATCGATAACGGTGATGCCCGTATGTACCCCTTCCAAGAGACGGCTAGCCCCATAGGTGAAAGGCGCCATTAGATTCTCTAAGGTGACCGTCACAATAGGGACTTGGGTACGCTGTTTCCACACATACCCAAAGGCGCCTAGAATGGCACATAAAAGGACGATCATGGTAATCCACCGTCGTTCAGATTGTTGCATTAAGATCGCCCCTTTCGTAATTTACTAGCCACTAAGAGCCGTTCCATGCGTTGCACATCTGCCGCTGCGCGACCCAACCCAAGGGCCACCGTATGATCTGGCACATCTGCAATGTGCACAGGAATCCCCAACTCTCCTTGTATATGTCGGTCCAAGCCTTCTAATAAAGCGGTGCCACCAGTTAATAGCATACCTGTTTCCATAATATCTGCCACTAGCTCTGGAGGAGTCCGTTCCAATATGCTGCGTATCACGGCGAGCATATCAGAAATCGGTTGGCGTAAAATTTCATAAACTTCACTTTTGCGAATCATGCAACGTTTCGTTAAGCCCGTTTCCGCATGACGACCTACAATGGTATATTCCCCCTCTGTAGCTGGCGCAATGGCGGTGCCTAAGGTACGCTTAATATCTTCTACCGTTTCATCGGATACCATGATGGAAAACTCCGTACGAATGTAGTGGTAGATGGCTTCATTCAGCTCATTGCCACCTACGCGGGAGGTAGCACTTGCCACCTTACCGCCCATGGATACAATCGCCACATCTGTCGTACTGCCACCAATATCGACGGCCATGCTACCACGAGCTTCGAAAATCGGTAAATTTGCCCCCAGTGCTGCCGCCACTGGACTTTCTAACAAATAGGCCTCACGAGCACCTGCCTGAATGATAGCATCTGTCATCGCTTTACGTTCTACATCGGTAATCCCACAAGGGACTGCCATGACTACACGAGATCGGCGAACTGCCTTAGAGGCTTTATTCATAAAATACTTCAACATGGACAACACAATGCGATAGTCCACAATAAAGCCCTCTTTCAGAGGGCTCATAGGCGCCAATGTTTCCGGATTGCGCAACAACAAGCGGTGCGCATCTTCCCCTACGGTCACAATTGTCTCTTGCTTAGCATCCGTTGCCACCAAGGATGGTTCTGACACCACTACACCTCGACCTTCCACATAAATATGAGTGTGAAAGGTTCCTATATCTATTCCTAAATCTCTTCCCAGCGAAGAAAATAATCTCATCGAATCTCTCCTTATAAAGAATTCCGTATTCTATTAATT
>CAUQLO010000062.1:0-7788 GCA_963518725.1 uncultured Veillonella sp.
ACTCTTGTTGTTATTACTATCCGGCGCGCTTGATGACTAATCGGTGCGACCGATCATTGTATGAATTAAAAGAAAGGATGTGAGAAAATGTTAGGATTACTTTTACTAGGCGCATTGCTAGCGGACTAATTGTTCGCTAGGTTTAGTTAGAAAAATGAAGGGTGGTGAGAGAATGTTAGATGTACTAGATATACTAGATATACTAGATATATTGTTAGCGGACATATGGTTTGCTAATGCAGGGGTTAATCAGAAGAAAGGAGAGAGAAGGGATATGTTGAATATAGTATTAGCAGCTCTTGCTGGTGCAGCGGCGGTGGTCGGTGTATTAGCAGGCGTCTTATCGCATGAGCAATAAGACAATCATTTTAATTTATTGAAAGGTGGTGAAAGTATGTTGTACGAAGCATTAGGCACTACAGCTTCCGTAGCTGGTGCAGTGGTCGGTGTACTAGTCGGTGCATTTGTAGCTGGAGTAAAAGCTGGCTTAGACTACTCTGAAGAAGAGTAAGTTGAACTATCGGGTATTTTGTAATGTAGAAAGTTAACTGTGAGGTATACTAAGTACACAGTTACGAAAGGTGGTGAGAAGATGTTAGCATTGTTATTACTAGGAGCATTGTTAGCGGACTAATAGTTCGCTAGGTTAGTTAGATGAAAAGAAAGGTGGTGGGAAGATGTTAGGATTGCTGTTACTAGCAGCATTATTGGCGGACTAATAGTTCGCTAAATTAGTTAGATAAAAAGAAAGGTGGTGAGAGAATGTTAGGGTTATTGTTACTAGGCGCATTATTGGCGGACTAATAGTTTGCTAGTATTAGTTTGATAGAAAGAAAGGTGGTGAGAAGATGTTAGAGTTATTATTACTAGGAGCATTGTTAGCGGACTAATAGTTCGCGAGGTTAGTTAGATGAAAAGAAAGGTGGTGAGAAGATGTTAGAGTTATTATTACTAGGAGCATTGTTAGCGGACTAATAGTTCGCTAGGTTAGTTAGAAAAAATGAAAGGAGTGTGAGAGATATGCTATATGGAATACTAGCAAGCTTAGCATGTGCAGAGGAAGGGGTCTTGGCGCAGGAGCAATAGGTGCTGAGGCTTGATCTGATGAAAAGAGTGTGTAATACGTTGTTGCATAATAAACTGAATAGAGGCAGATAAGACACAGCGATTCTGAGGAATGGCTGCTTTTTTATGTTCTGCACAGTAATTAGGTGATGAAGAGGATAAAGAGAAATATTTGATATCTCTATGGGGAGAATAAATTATGTAAAAATCCTTGAAAGCACCAGAAAAGTATGGTATAGTACTAAGTAGAAAAGGGTGGCAAATGTTTTTATAAAAACGTTTATAAAGTATCCTGTTTTCTGAAAAAATTCTAAAGAGAATCAAAATCTCAGCCGGCCCAGTGGCCATGCGCTCTCAGAGGTGTTTTTGAAATGTATCGTCAGCATTATTTTTCAAAATTGCGATCTCAGCCGGAAAGTGCATTTTGAGAGGCTTGGTTATGCGGTTTCTAAGGGGCGCCCCTTTAGAATTACTTCCCCATTGCGGGGACTGAAACGTAATCAGATATATTGAGATCTCTTAATCTCTTAACTTTAGAATTACTTCCCCATTGCGGGGACTGAAACTTGATGTATTCTTGTTGAGATTTACGAGCAACCCTTTAGAATTACTTCCCCATTGCGGGGACTGAAACCAAGCTCGTTTAGTGAACACAGATGGAACTACAACTTTAGAATTACTTCCCCATTGCGGGGACTGAAACGTTTTGTCAAAAGCCTTGAACTGAAACCAGTTACTTTAGAATTACTTCCCCATTGCGGGGACTGAAACGTATGTAATGGAAAAAGTGCTTTCCGATTTTAAGCTTTAGAATTACTTCCCCATTGCGGGGACTGAAACCAGGGAAGATACCTTCCATCATAAGAGCACATCCACTTTAGAATTACTTCCCCATTGCGGGGACTGAAACACTTCTAATCTATCGTCAGTGATAGTCATAAGCTCAGCTTTAGAATTACTTCCCCATTGCGGGGACTGAAACTTTGTTGTTATTTCCTTCAAGAGGACTGTAAAACTTTAGAATTACTTCCCCATTGCGGGGACTGAAACGAGCAGAAGAACTCATTCAAGGAATCAAGGCCCCCCTTTAGAATTACTTCCCCATTGCGGGGACTGAAACGCACCGCTATCTACCCTAGGGTCGTGCCCAGGGTTACTTTAGAGTTATCTCCCCATTACGGGGACTGAAACGTAGCTAGCACTCCAGTAGGGTGGATGTTGGCCTTTAGAATTATCTCCCCATAACGGGGACACTAATCCAACAACCAAATCCTCAAATCAACCGGCTCATCCTGTATGCCCGCATACGGATCTGTCGGTTTTTTATGTCTTTCACAGGGAAGGGGATAACAGAGTTATAGGGTTATAGGACAAAATGAGTTGGTGTTAATAGCATATACCCCTAGACCGATTACATCTCTTTACAACGTTTTGTAAATTTCTCTAAAATTTAGCGTTTTATCTCTTTACAACTTTAACGAACTAAAGTATAATGTACTCATGAATTAGAGATTACGTATCTGCAGAGAGGAGAATGTATTATGAATTGGTTACAAAAATGTTCTAAAATGGTATTAGCGGCGGCGAGTGCATTGGTGATTGTTGGGTTAGTGGCAGGTTGTGGGGCGTCTACGAAGCAGGCGAACACAGAGGTGCCTAAGAAAATTATTATCGGTCTAGATGACAATTTCCCGCCGATGGGATTTAAGGATGAAAAAGGGGAGTTAGTTGGGTTTGATATTGATTTAGCAAAAGAAGTGGCAAAGCGCATTGGTACTGAGGTGGAGTTCAAGTCCATCGACTGGGACAGCAAGGAAGCGGAGTTGAAATCGAAACGTATTGACGTGTTGTGGAATGGCTTGACCATTACGAAGGAACGGGAGCGCAATATCTTGTTCTCTAAACCATATCTTCGTGGGGATCAAATTATCGCTGTGAAATCGGATGCTGGTATTGCTGACAAAGCGCAACTTGACGGCAAACGTGTGGGTGTTCAATCTGGTTCGACTGGTTTGGAAGCGGTGAAAAATGATCCGCAATCTAAAAACTTTAAAGAAATCAAAGAATATGGCGATTATGTAAATGCTTTCATGGACCTTGAATTAGGCCGTATCGATGCGATTGTGGTGGATGAAATGGTAGGCCGTTATTTAATCGGCAAAAAAGGTAACAATGTGTTCACCGTAGCTACAGGATCCTTCGCTAGTGAAAAAGTAGGTGTAGGTATGCGTAAGGACGAGGAAGCATTGAAAGCAAAAGTTGACGCTGCGTTACAAGAAGTGATGAATGATGGTACGGCTGACAAATTGGCTCAAAAATGGTTTGGCAGTACATCTATCTTGACGAAAGAGGAGTATAAATAAACATGGACGTACTGGAGTATATTTTACAGATAGCCCCGGCCATTGCCGGCGGGTTCCAAGTGACCTTGTCCTTGTTCTTCATCGTCATCATCTTGTCGGTGCCAGGGGGATTGCTCTTGGCGCTGCTCCGATTGAGTACAAACCGAGTGGTGACGGCCATCGTAGATGCTTACGTGTACGTGATGCGTGGCACGCCGTTGATGCTACAAATTTTGCTCATCTATTATGGCTTGCCATTCATGATTGATGGCTTTGAACTCACAGATATGACGGCGGCGGTGTTGTCCTTTGTGTTGAATTACATTGCCTACTTGTGTGAAATTTTCCGCAGTGGCATTCAATCCATTCCAAAAGGACAGTACGAAGGGGCAAAGGTATTGGGCTTTACCTATGTGCAGACGATGTACAAGATCATTCTGCCGCAGGTCATCAAGCGCGTGTTACCACCATTGGCGAATGAAACGATTACACTACTGAAAGATACCTCTCTGGTGTATGTCTTAGCTATGAATGATATCTTGCGCATTACACGAAGCATTGTACAACGTGATTTCGATATTACAGCTTTCATCGTGGCTGGCGTATTCTATTTGGCCATGACATTTGTGTTGACGAAACTGTATCAATATTTAGAACGCCGTATGGCGATTTACGAAGATTAGGAGGAAACCATGGCTTTCATAGACATGTTACATATTGAAAAGAGCTTTGGCTCAGTGGCGGTCTTGCAAGACGTGTCACTATCCATGGAACGTGGCGAAGTGGTGTCCATCATCGGTCCCTCTGGATCGGGTAAATCCACCTTTCTTCGTTGCTTAGGACAATTAGAAACCATCCAAAAAGGGACCATCAGGGTCGATGGGGCGACCTTGGTGGATACGCCGGCGAATACAGGCGCGGCGGTCTATGTTGAGAAAGAAGAACAGCAACAAATCTTGCTAAAAATGGGGATGGTATTCCAATCGTTCAACCTATTCCCGCACATGACAGTGCTAGAAAACATCATGGTGGCACCTCGTATGGTGAAAGCCATGAAAGACGCAGACATTCTGCCCATCGCACAGTCCTTACTAGAAAAAGTAGGCCTTTGGGATAAACGAGACGTATACCCAAGCACCTTGTCAGGTGGACAAAAACAACGAGTAGCCATCGCCAGAGCCTTGGCAATGAAACCAGAAATCATGCTCTTCGATGAACCCACCTCCGCCTTGGACCCAGAGTTCACCAGCGAAGTACTGCGGACCATCAAAGAACTAGCCGAAGAAGATATGACCATGATCATCGTCACCCACGAAATGGCATTCGCCAGAGAAGTAGCAGACAGAGTCATCTTCATGGCAGACGGCAAAATCCAAGAAGAAGGAACACCAGAACAAGTCTTCGGGAACCCACAAAACCCAAGAACACAAGCGTTCCTAAACTCCATGCTACGAGTATAATAGTAAAAGAAAATGCGACATAGCCAAGTACAAACAGTAGTACATAGTTTGTATCCGGCATGTCGCATTTTGCGTTGACTCACTGATGATAGAATATACTTTGTATTTGCCACTTGGCATGTCGTATCTTGAATTGACTCACTGACGATAGGATGCCCCGTGCATTTGTCACATGGCATGTCGCATCTTATTTTGACTCACTGATGATAGGATATCCATGCATTTGTCACTTAGCATGTCGCATACGTATATTTGCCACTGAGGATATAACATACTCCGGGCCCCCTGAGGATCCCCCTCACATGCCGATTATCATACACAATCGCCAGCAAGGCATGGAATTTGCTGTGTGCCTTTGACTGATACATCGATACCGTTAGAGGTGTGAATGTGAGTAGGCTGCTGTTAATCATACCATGAATAAAGTTTATAAGAATGCGGGGCACCCTCCGATCAAACTTTTACGTAGGACAGTTTGGCGGGGGGTGCCCCGCATTCCTATGCATAAATTAGACGCCTACTCACAATCGCAAAAAAATGCCCGCCATCAGTCAAAGGTACACATAAATTGCCAATCCACCCTAAGATTGTGTATAATAATAGGTATGTATAATCCGACTTGGTAAGAAATGAGGAATGGCGATGCGAATTGATGGTCGTGGGCTACAAGAGATACGCCCGGTGAAGATAACTAGACATTACACAGCCTATGCTGAAGGGTCTGTGCTCATTGAATGTGGCAATACAAAAGTGCTTTGTACGGCTAGCGTTGAGGATCGTGTTCCTCGTTTTTTAAAAGGCACTGGTACGGGCTGGGTGACAGCGGAATATTCCTTGTTGCCACGGGCTACGCATACTCGTGTGCCGAGAGAGGCAGCAAAGGGCAAGCAAACGGGACGAACTGTGGAAATCCAACGATTAATCGGCCGTGCTTTGCGTTCCGTAGTAGACCTAGAGGCTCTTGGGGAAGTGTCCATTACCATCGACTGCGATGTATTGCAAGCTGATGGAGGCACTCGGACTGCCTCCATTACAGGGGCCTTCGTAGCCTTGGTGGATGCTATCTATTCCCTCTATGATGGTTATGGCAAGTTCCCCATCACAGATTACTTGGCAGCTATTTCCATGGGCATTGGCGACAACGGTCCTATGCTGGACTTGTGCTACGAAGAAGATAGTGCTGCTGTTGTGGATATGAACGTGGTGTGCACTGGCAAAGGTCAATTAGTAGAGGTGCAAGGGACCGGCGAACATGGAACTTTCACACGGGATGAATTGAACGAGTTACTAGATCTTGGTGAAAGTGGTACAAAAGCGTTGATGCAGGTACAACGAGAAGCCCTAGGAGAAGTGGGCGACTTAGTGGGTCGTGAGAACCCACCGAAAGCAGTGGTATTGGCGACCCGAAATAAAGGTAAAATTCGTGAGTTCACCGCAGCCTTTGAAGAACTAGGCTTTACTGTGTGGACCATCGATGACATCGTAGACATTGTGGAACCAGAGGAAACAGGTTCAACGTTCCTAGAAAATGCGGAGATGAAAGCCCTCTATTATGCAGAGGCGTGTGGTTTGCCATGTGTGGCAGATGATTCTGGATTAGAAGTGGATGCCTTGGGCGGTGCACCGGGAGTACTTTCAGCGCGTTATGCAGGAGACCATGGCAACGACGATGCCAACAACCAACGATTGGTGCAAGAGTTGGCAGACGTGCCTGCAGAAGAGCGGACAGCGCGCTACCAATGTGCTCTTGTGTGGGCGACCCCAGCAGGGCAAGTGGTGAGTGCCACAGGATCTTGTGAAGGGCGCATTCAACTGACACCGATGGGAAAAGGTGGATTCGGCTATGATCCATACTTTTACATTCCTAAATTAAAAACAACGATGGCCAATATTTCTATGGAACAAAAGCAGGCGATCAGCCATCGTGGCAAGGCACTACGAGCGCTAGTGGAGCAATTGCGAAACACCATAATTAAGTAATTTAGTAAAAAAGTAAAAATTTTATATCGAAACTCTTGAATATATGGAAGTAATTAGATATAATAATGGTAGGTATTATAAGGAAGGCAGATATTAAGTTATGGATACATCTGTAAAATCAAATAAAATGAAACTCTATGGGTTTAACAATTTAACGAAAACCTTGAGTTTTAATATTTATGATATTTGTTATACGCGTACAGAAGAAGAAAAACGCCAATATATTGAATACATTGACGAAGTTTACAATGCACAGCGCCTGACTGATATTTTAACAGAGGTTTCACATATTATCGGAGCCAATGTGCTGAATGTGGCAAAGCAAGACTATGATCCACAAGGGGCGAGCGTAACGATTCTGATTTCGGAAGAACCTGTTGACAAGGTGGATAAAGATGATGTAGTAATGCATCTAGACAAATCTCACTTGACGGTTCATACCTACCCTGAAAGTCATCCAGACAACGGAGTAAGTACATTCCGTGCAGATATCGATGTGTCCACATGTGGTCAAATCTCTCCGCTCAATGCATTGAACTATCTTATCGATAGCTTTGATTCCGATATCATTAGCTTAGATTACAGAGTGCGTGGATTCACTCGCGATATTCATGGTAAAAAATTATTTATGGACCATCGCATGAACTCCATCCAGAATTACATCAATTCTAAAACTCGTAATCTTTACAATATGATCGATGTGAATGTGTATCAAGAAAATATTTTCCATACCAAAATGATGCTGAAAGAGTACGACATTAATAATTATTTGTTTGGTATTACCGAAGAAGATTTGACGCTGAAAGAGCGTAAACATATCAACCAACAACTCAAACAAGAGATGGCTGAAATCTTTTACGGTAGAAACTTACCATCATTGAAAATCTAGGAGGTTTTACCATGGACGTAAAACAAGAGGCAATTGAAAAACGCTTGGAACT
>CAUQLO010000063.1:0-7473 GCA_963518725.1 uncultured Veillonella sp.
AGCATAAGGAATCTAGGTTGTTGTAGTCTATTTGATTAACGTGCATACATATATACTAAAAGGCGATTCCAGAGGGGTCGCCCTTTTTTATGGCTATAACAAGTGTTATAAAAATGTTTACATACGTAGAAAGGATCATCATATGGTACGCAGTGATAGAGTAGCAAAAGGAGCTACACGAGCTCCTCATCGTTCATTATTAAAAGCTTTAGGATTCATCAACGAGGAAATTGGAAAACCAATCATCGGGATTGCCAATTCTTTCAACGAAATCATTCCAGGTCATGTGCATTTGAAAAATTTAGTACAGTCCGTGAAAGATGGCATCCGTGAAGCTGGCGGTATTCCTATGGAATTTAATACCATCGGTATTTGTGACGGATTAGCGATGAACCACATCGGCATGAAATATTCCTTGGTAACACGTAATATCATTGCTGATTCCATCGAGGCGTCCGCTATGGCCACACCATTTGATGCGATGGTGTTCATTCCTAACTGCGATAAAGTCGTACCAGGTATGTTGATTGCCGCTGCTCGTTTGAATCTACCATCTGTGTTCGTTTCTGGTGGCGCTATGCTAGCAGGCGTGCACAATGGCAAAAAAATCGGCTTATCCGACGTGTTTGAAGCGGTTGGTAAATTTGAAGCAGGCCTTATTTCCGAAGAAGAATTAGAACATATTGAAAACGTAGCGTGTCCTACATGCGGCTCTTGCTCTGGTATGTACACAGCGAATACTATGAACTGCTTAACAGAAGCATTGGGTATGGCATTACCTGGTAATGGTACAATTCCTGCTGTTTACTCCGAGCGCTTACGGTTAGCAAAACGTGCGGGTATGCAAGTGATGGAAGTCTTACAAGAAGGCTTACGTCCAAAAGATGTATTGACGAAAGAAGCCTTTGAAAATGCAGTGGCAGTAGACATGGCATTGGGTGGTTCTTCCAACACAGCGTTACATTTACCAGCTATCGCTCATGAAGCAGGTGTGTCCTTAACATTGGATGATTTCAACCGTATTGCAGGAGACACACCACAATTGGCAAAATTGTCTCCATCTGGTAAATATTTTATCGAAGACTTACATGCTGCAGGCGGTGTGTATGCGGTAATGCACCGTTTACAAGAAAAAGGTCACTTGCATGAAGGTGCGAAATCTGTAAGTTTGGTGGACCAAGGTACGATTGCAAAAACTGTGAAAGTTCTAGACGAAGATGTAATCCATCCTTGGAGCGACCCAGTATACACTACAGGTGGTATCGCTGTATTGAAAGGTAACTTGGCTCCGGACGGTTCCGTTGTAAAAGAAGGTGCTGTAGACCTAGAAATGCTAGTGCACTCTGGTCCAGCAAAAGTATTCAACAGCGAAGAAGAAGCGGTAGAAGCGATTATGGGTCACAAAATTGTGAAAGGCGATGTAGTGATCATCCGCTACGAAGGTCCAAAAGGTGGTCCAGGTATGCGTGAGATGTTGACACCAACAGCGACGATCACAGGTATGGGTCTTGGTAAAGACGTAGCCTTGATTACAGACGGTCGTTTCTCTGGTGCTACCCGTGGCGCATCCATTGGTCACGTGTCTCCAGAAGCAGCCTCTGGTGGTATTATCGCCATCGTAGAAGATGGAGATATCATCGAAATTGATATTCCAAATCGTTCCTTGAATGTGAAACTTTCAGAGGAAGAAATTGCACGAAGAAAAGCAAACTTGGCACCGTACAAATCAGATGTCACAGGATACTTGAAAAAATATGCTATGCATGTATCCTCTGCTGCACAAGGTGCCATCGAAATCCTAGACGAAGCATAAGAGGGAATGCAGTCAGGACATAGAATAATCTATGAGGGAACGCAGTCGGGATAGACATATCTAAGAGGGAAGTACAGTTCCATACATAGAATACATACTTAGGAAAGGATGTTTATATGCATAAATTATACGATTTCATGGAGGCTAGGGAGCGGCTTGCTACCATCGCCGTGAAAACAAAATTAATTCATAGCTCTGTATACTCCCAAGAAACAGGCAATGATGTATATATTAAACCGGAAAATTTACAGCGTACAGGGTCTTTCAAATTACGGGGCGCGTACAATAAAATTTCTAAATTGACAGAGGCAGAAAAAGCGTGCGGCGTTATCGCCGCCTCTGCCGGCAACCATGCGCAAGGGGTGGCATTAGCTGCCCAACGCTTAGGTATTAAAGCGGTCATCGTCATGCCACGCCACACACCACTCATTAAAGTAGAGGCCACACGCCAATACGGCGCAGAAGTAGTGCTTGCTGGCGAAGTCTATGACGAAGCCTATGAAAAAGCTTGCGAGCTACAAGAAAAACACGGTTATGTGTTTGTCCATCCTTTCGATGATGAAGATGTTATCGAAGGACAAGGGACGATTGCCTTAGAGATTTTAGAAGAATTGCCAAATGCAGACATTATCTTAGTACCAATTGGTGGTGGCGGATTGATTTCTGGTGTGGCAGCAGCGGCAAAGCTGAAAAATCCACAAGTGAAGATCATCGGCGTAGAACCAGAAGGTGCAGCCAGTGCGAAAGCGGCGGTGGCAGCAGGAAAACCAGTGAACTTACCATCTGTGAGCACCATTGCCGATGGGGCGGCTGTGAAATTAATCGGCTCAAAGAATTTAGAATACATGCAAACCTATGTGGATGAAATCGTCACCGTATCCGACTATGAATTGATGGAAGCTTTCCTATTATTGGCGGAAAAACATAAAATCATTGGCGAAAATGCAGGATTACTTTCAGTGGCAGGGTTGAAAAAATTGCGAGTACGAGGCAAAACTGTGGTCAGCATCTTGAGCGGTGGCAATATCGACGTATTGACCATTGCGTCCATGATTACTAAAGGCTTAGTCGTACGGGGCCGTATTTTCACATTTGCTGTGAATTTATCAGATAAACCAGGTCAATTAGTGGCGGTGTCTGAAATCTTGGCAGAACAAAATGCGAATGTCATCAAACTGGAACATAATCAGTTTAAAAACTTAGACCGATTCCATGAAGTGGAATTGGTGGTGACCGTAGAAACGAACGGAGAAGAGCATATCAAGAAAATCACGGCAGCCATGGCGGACCGTGGATATACGATTCACCGTATCAGTTCTAACGAATTTAATGAACATGACTAATGAATGAGATAGATATAGAAAGGGACAAACTATGAGTGAACAGAAGATGATTCGAGGAGCTCGCATACTCTTAGAAACATTGAAGCGCTTGGGAGTAACAGATATATTTGGCTATCCCGGCGGTGCCGTAATTCCTATCTACAATGAAATTTATGATTTTGAAGGTATCAACCATTACTTGGCACGTCATGAACAAGGGGCAGCTCATGAAGCGGACGGCTATGCCCGTGCGTCTGGCAAATGTGGGGTCTGTTTAGCTACGTCTGGTCCAGGGGCGACGAACCTTGTGACAGGCATTATGACGGCGCATATGGATTCCATTCCACTCTTGGCCATTACCGGACAGGTGTGCAGCCACTTGCTGGGAAAAGATGCGTTCCAAGAATCGGACATTGTGGGCATTACCATGCCAGTGACGAAAAATAATTACTTGGTGAAAGATATCCGAGATATGATTCGCACTGTGAAAGAAGCCTACTACCTAGCGACTACAGGTCGTCCAGGTCCGGTGCTGGTAGATATCACACGAGATGCGCAATTAGATGTCATTTCCTATGAAGAATTTGAAGCTATCTTCAATGAACCAATCTCTATCGAAGGCTATGATCCGAATTACATTGGACATCCAAAACAAATTAAGAAAGCTATCGACCTGTTGAAAGGTGCGAAACGACCTCTTATCATAGCAGGTCATGGAGTGCTATTATCGAAGGCTACAGAAGAACTTTATAAATTGGCGACTACATGCCAAGTTCCAGTGGTGAATACGTTATTGGGCTTAGGGTCCTTTCCAGGAGAACACCAATTATCGCTAGGTATGCTAGGTATGCATGGTACGGTGTATGCTAACTATGCTGTCAATGAAGCAGATGTAGTACTTGCCTTGGGCATTCGTTTCGACGATCGTATTGCGGGAGTTCCGAAGGAGTTCTGCAAAGATGCCACTATTATCCACGTAGATATTGACCCAGCAGAAATTGGTAAAAATAAACTCATCGATGTGCCAATCGTTGGGGATTTGAAACATGTATTGAACGAAATGAATCATGAATTGACTCCACAAACGCATGAAAGTTGGTTGGAACGCATCCGTGAATGGCGTGAAGAGTATCCAATTCGTGTACGGCCTCATGAGGGAACTTCCTTATTACCACAAAAGGTCATTCAAGAAATCGATAATATCGTGAAAGGCAATGCCATTGTTGTGACCGACGTAGGACAACATCAAATGTGGACGTCTCAATTCATTACTTTCTCCAAGCCGAATACGATCATCACATCCGGTGGTGCTGGTACGATGGGCTTTGGTTTGCCAGCAGCTATCGGTGCACAAGTGGCACAGCCAGATAAAAAAGTAGTTCTCATCACAGGTGATGGGGGCTTACAAATGAACAGCCAAGAGTTGCTCTTATTGAAAGCTTACAATATTCCAGTGAAAGTTGTGATCATCAATAATGGTTTCTTAGGCATGGTTCGTCAATGGCAAGAATTGTTTAATCAACGTCGCTATTCCTTCGTAGATTTAGAGGTAAACCCAGACTTTGAAACCTTGGCAAAAGCCTATGGTGTACAAGGGGTGACACTATCCACCATCGAAGACTTGCGCAGCCAATTGCGAGACCTCATCTTATCTGACGAACCCGTGGTGATTAACTGCGTAGTAGAACGAGAAGAAAATGTATTCCCAATGATCCCAGCTGGTTGCACAGCGAAAGATATGATGGGATTGAAAGGAGGCCCTGACAATGAGTAAAGTACAACAACACCAAGTGTTAGTGATTACAAAAAACAAACCAGGTATCGGGGCAAGAATCCTTTCCTTGTTCAATCGCCGTGGCTATTCGGTGACCCAAATGACATCGGGCATTTCCATCCCTAAAGATCAAGCACGGATTACTTTAACGGTGGAAACTGACGAAGTACAATTGGATCAAATCCAAAAACAAATCTACAAATTAGTAGATGCCATCAAAGTAAAAGTATTCTCTCCAGAACAAGTGGTGCGCCGTGAATTGATGCTGATCAAGGTAAAAGCGGACGTATCTGTACGACCACAAATCATCCAATTAGCGGATGTGTACCGTGGCAATGTACTCGATGTAGGACCTAGCTCCATCGTCATAGAAATTACAGGAGAAACGCAGAAACTAGATGCTTTCATAGAAATTATGAAAGAATATGGCATTCTGGAAATTGCAAAAACAGGTTGCACCGCTATGAGCCGTGGAGAAAAAATGTAATGGACATAGCAGAACCAAAGCAAGGTGAGTTATTACACTACGAGGGGGTTACCTTCGTCCCCAATGGAGAGGCTATTTTGCGAGGTGTAGATTGGCATGTAAACGCAGGGGAAAATTGGGCATTGTTAGGTCTCAATGGGGCAGGCAAGTCCACCTTGCTGGGCATGATTATGGCGTACACTTGCGCCACCCGTGGTGAGGTCCGTGTGTTGGGACATACCTTTGGGCAATGCGTGTGGAAAGACGTAAAAGATCGTATTGGATTCGTCAGCTCTACGTTGGGACAATTTGAACGAACCATGCGAGACGAAACAGTGCGACAAATTCTGCTCTCTGGAGCACATGGAACGATTGGTATATACCATGATGTGACAGAGGAAGAAGAACAACGCTGTGATGCGGTCCTAGCTAGTATGGGTTTGCAACAGTTACAACATCGTCATTTTGGAGTGTTGTCCACAGGAGAACAACGACGAGCCCTCATCGGTCGGGCACTGATGACGAGTCCAGACTTACTTATCTTGGATGAACCATGCAATGGATTAGATGTACCGAGCCGAGAGCAATTGCTCCGCCATCTCAATCGACAAGGGGCGCAGGATACTCCTTGTCCGTTCATCTATGTGACTCATCAAATCGAGGAAATCCTTCCCACAGTGACCCATGTGGCACTCTTGAAAGAAGGTAAAATCTTCCAAGTGGGGCCGAAACATGAGGTCATTACCGATGAGATATTATCAGCACTGTATGGACTTTCAGTGAAAGTAACCTGGGTCCAAGATCGACCTTGGTTGCAAGTACTTTCATAAAATGTTTTTATAGAGTGTACAAAAATATTTTTATTCATACCAATTTATCATACTAAGTATGGTAAATCCGTAAGCCGAATGGCTTAAAATCAGTTGAATTTCACTAGAAAATCTAGTAAATTATAAACATCATTATGTATTACAAAGTAGGAGGTTATCACAATGGCAGGTAACATTTTAGGCACACAAGTATTTTATGATGCAGATTGCAATCTACAAGCATTAGTAGGTAAAAAAATTACAGTTCTTGGCTACGGTTCCCAAGGTCATGCGCATGCGTTGAACTTGAAAGAAAGCGGCATGGACGTACAAATCGGTCTTCGTGAAGGTTCCAAATCTTGGAAAGAAGCAGAAGAAGCTGGTTTCGTAGTCAAAGAAACAGGCGAGGCTGTAAAAGGTGCAGACGTTGTGATGATCTTAATTCCAGATGAATTACAAGCAGAAACTTACGAAAAATCCATCGCTCCTAACCTTAAACAAGGTGCGTACTTGGCATTTGCTCATGGTTTCAACATTCATTTCGGTAAAATTAAACCATCTGCTGACGTAAACGTATTCATGGTTGCTCCTAAAGGACCTGGTCACTTAGTACGTCGTACATTCCAAGAAGGTTCCGGTGTTCCTTGCTTGTACGCTGTATACGCAGATCCAAGCGGAGACACTAAAGAAGTAGCATTGGCATGGGCATCTGGTGTAGGCGGTGGCCGTTCCGGTATCTTGGAAACTGACTTCCGTCAAGAAACTGAAACTGACTTATTCGGTGAACAAGCAGTACTTTGCGGCGGCGTATGTGCGTTGATGCAAACTGGTTTCGAAGTATTGGTAGAAGCTGGTTACAACCCAGTTAACGCATACTTTGAATGTGTTCATGAAATGAAATTAATCATCGACTTGATCTATGAAGGTGGTTTCGAAACAATGCGTAAATCCATCTCCAACACAGCTGAGTTCGGTGACTATATTACAGGACCAAAAGTAATCCCAGCAGCAGCGAAAGAAGCTATGCGCGGTGTATTGAAAGAGATCCAAGACGGCAAATTTGCTGATCAATTCCTTGGTGACTATGCAGCAGGTTACCCTTACTTACAAGAACAACGTAAACAAGCAGCAGCACATCAAGTAGAAGAAGTGGGCGGCGAATTACGTAAATTGATGCCTTGGATTAAAAAATAAGTCGTCTCTTGTGACGCTATGTAGCCTTGTGGCGTTCGTAACTACATAAGGCAAAGGGAAGAGCACGACATATTCCTACGCAAACTGATACAGTG
>CAUQLO010000064.1:0-7007 GCA_963518725.1 uncultured Veillonella sp.
ACGCTGGTATGGGCAAAGATGGCTTAACAAAAGAAGATGGCCTAAACGGTAAAGACTTAACTACAAAAGTGAATGCTCTTCGTAACGGTGAAGCTGGTAGCGTGGTGTACACAGATGACCAAGGTAATCGTGTGGTAAAAGCCGACGATGGTAAGTGGTACAATGCGAAAGCTGTGGATGACAAAGGCAAATTGAAACCGGCGGATCAACTTCCAACGGGTGTAACGGCTACGGCAGTAGATGCACCACAAGCTCATCTAGTGAACCCAACTGGTTCTACTACTGCTCCGACTAAGTTAAGCAACATCGCAGATGGCACGATTGGAGAAAACTCTAAAGATGCAATTAACGGTGGTCAATTACATACTGCGTTAGCTGGTAAAGCTAATACGAGTCTAGATAACCTAAGCACTGATGGCGAAAACAAAATCAAAGGCCTAGCTATGGGTGCTGTGAAAGTAGCAGCTGGTAAAAATACAAAAGTAACAGCTGACGATTCTACACCAAATACGGTTACCTACGTAGTAGATGCGAATGATACAATCGTAACATCTACGGATACAGCGTTGTCCGTTACTGGTGGTGAAGTAGCTGGGGATAATGTTCGTACTTACAAATTAGGCTTGTCTCAAGCTACAAAAGATACATTGGCAAAAGTAGAAAACTTAGCTAATACAGTAGGAACTATTGGTGCTGATGGTCGTGACGGTAAAGCAGCAAATGGTAAATCTGGCGTAGATGGAAATGCTGGAGACCATGGCTTGACAGCGAAAGATGGCATGAACGGTAAAGACTTAACGTCTAAAGTGAATGCACTTCGTAATGGTGAAGCAGGTACTGTAGTGTACACAAATGAAGCGGGCGACCGTGTTGTGAAAGCTAACGATGGCAAGTTCTACAAAGCTGATGAAGTAGATGACAAAGGCGTAGCAAAACCAAATGCAGCTGAAGTAACGAAGGTACAAGCTCGTGTAGTAAACACAGATGGTACAACCACAACAGCGACTGTATTCAACAATGTGGCATCTTCTATTGAGAACGTAAAAGCTACTGATGCTCAAGGTGCTGAGATTACAAAACCTACATTCTTAGAACGCTTGAAAACAGCAGCGGCTACTGAATCTTCTAAACTTGGCGTAGTGAATGTGAAAGACTTGTATGACGCATCGAAAGATATCGTCGACCTTGGCTTAGACTTCTACGGCAATGACGAAGCAGAAGCAACTGGTAAAGTACATCGTAACTTAGGTACAGCCGTGAAAATCCAAGGCGCAGGTACTTTCAAACGTGATGCAGATAAAACAAATAACATCAATGTGAAACGTAACACGTCACAAGATGGATTTACTGTGGAATTAGCTGAAAATCTAACGGGTATGAAAGAAATCGCTGGTGATGGTAAAGCAGATCTAGTGATTAAAAATGGTGCAACTAAGATTACTGTTAATCCAGGTACAGCGGCAGCAGGTGATAAACCAGCTGTTCCAGGCACTGTAGATTTCGGCGGTTCTAAAGTAACGAATATTGCGAAGCCAGAGGCTGATACTGATGTAGCGAACAAAAAATATGTAGATGAAGCAGTCGGAGCCAATGCAAACTTACGTTATGCAGCCGATTCAAATGTAGGCGCTGAGGCAGGAAAAGATTATTTAGCATTACCGATTGCGTCTAAAACATTGAAAATTGCTGGTACAGCTGATCAAATCACTACAAAAGCTGAAAATGGCACAATCACAATTGGATTGTCTGAAACAGTGACAAAACAATTAGCAAATGCTGCTAAAGTAGGTAATACTGCATCCGATGGTCGTGATGGTAAATCTGGTGTAGGTACTGACGCTGGTATGGGTAAAGATGGCTTAACTGGCAAAGATGGCTTGAATGGTAAAGATGTAGTATCTAAAGTGAATGCATTACGTAATGGTGAGGCAGGCACTGTGGTATACACAGATGATAAAGGCAACCGTTTAGTAAAAGCTAACGATGGAAACTACTATAAAGCTGATGATGTAAAAGATGATGGTAGCAAAAAAGATGGTGCTCAACCAGTAGCAACACCAGAAGCTCGTTTAGTCGGTCCAAATGGTTCTACTACAGGAGCTCCAACGAAGTTATCCAATATCGCAGCTGGTAACATTGCAAAAGGCTCTACAGATGCTATTACTGGTGACCAGTTACATAGTACGAATGAACGTGTAGGGGCCGTAGAAGAAGGCTTGAAAGGCAAAGCAGATGCAGCAGCATTGGATGCTAAAGCTGATAAGTCAAAAGTCGAAGAGTTAGAAAAACGTATGACTAAAGGCCGTGTATTCACAGCGGATACGAAAGATGGCGACAAACCATTGGCAGCTGAAGTTGGCTTAGGCGATACATTGGCTATCCAAGGTGGCGCAACATCTGGATTAACAGATAACAACATCGGTGTTGAGTTGAAAGCTGCAGAAATGAAAGATGGTAAGGTTGTCACTCCAGCTACGATGACTGTGAAATTGGCGAAAGACCTTAACATGGCTGATGGTAAATCTAAGTATGACCGTTACTTACCTGAGTTTGAAAAAGATGAAAAAGGTTTATTAAAATTACAAAATGGTAATCCTATTCCTAAGAAAGATAAAGATGGTAATGTAATCCTTCAAAAAGATGGCAACGGTAAACCAATCGTTAACTCTTCTACAGTGGTAGACGGTAATGGTACAACATACACGATTAATAACCTACTCAGCAATGGAACTGTTCAAGTAGACAATGACAATAAACCTGTGGCAGGAGTGGTAACGACTACAACAGCAGCAGGTACTCGTTATGAAGAACGGTTAACAACAGAAGATGGTCACGTTATCTTTAAACAAGATGACAATACAAAAGAGTTGAAACCAGTATTGAAAACAGTATCTGTAGTGGATAGTCGTGGTATCCGCATTGGAAGCAATGACAAACCAGTGGTAAGCTTAACGAAAGATGGCTTAAATAACGGTGGCAACACAATCAGCAACGTAGCACCTGGTGTATACGAATCTGATGCAGCGACAGTAGGTCAATTAAATGCAGCTACCAATACTGTGACGGCGAAAGTGAACGAAGCTGGCGCTCATGCAGCAGCATTAGCAGCGATGAACCCATTAAGCTATGATCCACTTAAAAAATCGCAAGTGATGGCAGGCGTTGGTGCTTACAAAGGCAATAAAGCTCTTGCCTTAGGGGTAGCTCATTATGCAAACGAAGACACTATGTTCAACGTAGGTGTCAGCGTTGGCGGTGGCGAAAACATGATGAATGCAGGTGTGACATACCGATTTGGTGGAGAAGACAGCATGATTCCTGAACGCTACAAAGGTGGTCCAATTTCTTCCGTCTACATTTTACAAGACGAAGTATCTGCACTTAAGGCTGAAAATGCACAAGTGAAAGCAGATAATGAGCAAGTAAAAGCAGACAATGCACGTATGAAAGAAAACTATGAAAAAGTAATGCAAGACAATGAAGAAATGAAAGCACAAATTAAAATGCTTATGGCTCACATGGGTATCAAATAATAGAAGTGATTCTATTCCCCACAACGAAAGGTCATAGACTTTCATAAGAAAACCCTCCTGAGGTACATACCTTGGGAGGGTTTTTATGTTATAATAAAAGTAATCAATAAAATTATCAATTAGGAGTCAATATGAAAGTTACCTATTTAGAGCATAGCGGTTTTGTTATCGAGGATGGCAAACGGGCCTATGTATTTGATTACTGGAAAGATCCAGCCGGTGTGATAGATACATTAGTGGAACAAGGCTACGAGTTACATGTCTTTGTATCCCATATTCATCATGACCATTATGTGAAATCAATTTTCAAATATTTACCATATATACACAGCGTTTGGTACCATGAAGATGTGCCAGCGTTGAGAGATGTTTGTCAGCAAGCGCAAGAGATAGTTAGCTCTAACAAAACTGATGAGGCATCTAATGTAGTAGTAAACAGAACCAAACAAGGATGTCTTAATACAGGTCAAAATATGACAGAGGAACATCTGACAGAAGAATTGGTTCAACAAGTATTTTCTTTGCACTCCATGAAAGTAGGCGACACCTTAGAGGCAGACGGCCTAACAGTCACCATGTTTGGCTCCACTGATGAAGGCGGTTCGTTCTTAGTAGATACAGGCACGCATCGAATCTTTCATGCAGGAGATTTAAACTGGTGGCATTGGTCTGGAGATACGCCTGAGAATATTGCAGAGGCAAAAGCGTTAAAAGAGAAAGAGTTTGCCCCTCTGCAAGGGTTGTCTGTAGATATTATGATGTTCCCTGTGGACGCGCGCTTAGAAGTAGCCCGTGAGTGGGGGGCCTTAGAAGTGTTAGGTATGGTGAACACGAAACTGTTTATTCCTATGCATGCCAATGGACCTGTTTGGGTGCCATCGGACACATTCCGACACACATACCCAAATCAACGTTGCTGGATTCCAGAACAGCCAGGTGATGCGGTAGAGGATGTGAAGTAAATGACACCATGGTTACAACGACATGGAGCGACGGCGTTACTAGTACTGATGAGTGTCATATTTTTAGTATCTTATCCATTGCATAGAGATCCTTTTTGGGGTCTCATCACGCATATTTCAGGGGCTGCCATGATTGGTGGTTTAGCCGACTGGTATGCGGTGACGGCGCTGTTTACGAAGCCCTTGGGGATTCCTTTCAAAACGGCGATCATCCCTAGGAATAAGGAACGGTTCGTGGAAATGGCACGTCACATGATGGTGGACGAACTTCTTCGGGTATCACATATGTACGAGGTGCTGAAACAGGAACGTGTACCGCAGCGGATAGTGTCATTTATGAATAGTGCCACTGGTCGGGGATATGTTCATGTGTGTTTTGAGGAACTGAAAGACCATGTATTGCCCCATGTGAAAGAAAATTTATTGCAAGAGCAATTGCTAGGGCACATCAAGAATGGTGTGGAGTCTTGGCGCGTGACGCCTTTTCTGGTTAGTTTATGCCGTCAGCTGTTAGAACCAGAACGAGCAGAGGTGCTATGGATACACATCAATCGCATGCTCCAACGATTGCTGGCGGCGGAGGGGATTCGTCCTTACTTATTAGGGCTAGTATCCTCTGTGATGAATCGCTATGCAGACCATTCTTTTTTACGAGAATTGGCGCTCGCATTAGGTGGGGAGTCACTTTCACCGGAATACATCACGCATATGATACAGGTGAAAGGCTGTGCCTATTTGATGAGCCAAGAGTCCTTGCAGTCGCCCTTGGGGTCTGCGGTATACACGAAGGCTCGCTGGGCAGTGGATGAACTTGCACAGAATGGACAGTGGCAACGGAAATTAGAAGATAAAAAGAATGCTTGGTTCCGAGAGTTCATCGAAGATGGCTATGTGTTGGAAGATACGTTGGACTTGGCACGGTATGTGGAGCAAGGGGAAATGGAATTATATCATTTCTTTGAGCGCTTGGAAACGAATGCTGTGAAAGGCCGCAAGGCAGAGCGATTTATTCTCTTTCAATTGTTGCATGTCTTAAATTACATACGCCCTTGGATTGAACACATTGTCGTGCGCGAGATGAATCGATTCACGCCAGAGGAAATTACTCGCATTTTACAATCTAAATTAGGCTATGATCTGCAGATGATACGCATCAATGGATCCTTAGTAGGTGCTATTTTAGGCGGTCTCTTCTACGGATTGACCTTGCTGAAAGGAGGGATCCTATGAGCCCTCGTGTTATAGAAACTACTAGAAATCCTTATACTACCTATGCAAATCGATTGCTACTCACCATGGCGGTACTCTTTGCTTTTGTGTGGTGGGGGCAGTGGTATATCACGGCTCCTTGGTATGATGGGTTGTATTGGTTTGTCCAATCTGCCCTCATCGGTAGCGTAGCGGACTGGTTTGCGGTGACCGCTTTATTTCGGAAACCTTTGGGCGTATCCTTTCATACGGAACTGATTCCACGGAATAAGAATCGCCTCATTGAGGGGATTATCCGTATGGTGAATACGAAGCTGCTCACCTATGATCAATGTAAAAGCGCCATTGAACGGGTGCAGTTTGTGCCGTTTTTAGATCAATATATCCGCAGTGAGGTAGGACGGAATACGGTGCGCCAAGGGATTGCCACTGTACTGTCTGAACTGTGGGAACGTCGCAGTGATCGTGAGTGGGCTCAATGGGGTGCACAGCGGTTGCGAAAATTTTTGCATAATCAATCTTTCATCGGTCCTATGCAACAGACTTTACTGCATGTGTGTGAGCACAATCGCTATGAAAGTGTGGTCATTCGAGGCATTGCGTATCTGCAGAAGGCTCTGTATACGCCGAAGGCGCAGCAATGGCTAGAAGCGGTTATTGAGGAAGAAATCGAAAAGCGCAAGAAAGATGTAGTGTCTGCCATGCTCATTGGACTTTCAGAGGGATTGAACATTGTGAACGTCCAAGAAATGGCGGGTGCCATCATCGAAGAAGTGCATCAAATGCTAGAGCGCTGGAAACAGCCGAACAGCACGGAGCGCTTGGTGTGGTTGCACCAATGGGTAGGACCGTTGCAACAGATGGCATCGAACCGAAGCATCACCAAGACCTTGGATGATGCTATCCAACAGTGGATCGATGTACAAGATTGGGAGCTCATGCTAGAGGTGTATGTGTGCCCGCGGATTCGTGAGGGCATGGTGGCTAGCGATGGGACATCGCCAATGGCGATCGCGTTGGAATCGAGCTTTCAAGAGTTGTGGAATCAGTACTGTGAAGAGCCGGGTATGGTGGAACGGTTAGAAGAAGCATTGACGCATATCATGTTGCATATTGCTTCTAAGAGCCATGGGTTTATCGGCATCATCATCCGTGAAGTGCTACAAAGTTTAAGTACAGAACGGTTCATCCATTTTATTGAAAGCAAGGTGGAAGAAGACCTCGCGTGGATCCGCATTAACGGGGCCCTCGTGGGTGGTGTCGCAGGATTGGGGACTTGGTTGTTCCTGTATTATGTGTATGA
>CAUQLO010000065.1:0-6919 GCA_963518725.1 uncultured Veillonella sp.
TGCGTTCATAGCTCAGTAGGATAGAGCGACAGTTTCCTAAACTGCAGGTCGGGGGTTCAATTCCCTCTGGGCGCACCAGATATATAAAAAGGAAGTTGCTAATAGGAGTAACTTCCTTTTTATTTATATAATTATACTTTTTTTACTTTCATAATAATCGATTAATTTCATGAGAATAGTTTTTTAAATACATAAAAGTATGAAATAATGAATCCATATATTGTTAGTGAAAGCATATACGGTAGATATAACATTACGTGTAAGATGTAAGAGATGAAAATATTACCATATTAAGAAGTATACTTAATATGGTATAATTTTCTCAATAGTAGTTTATATACTAAGGAAAGGAGAGACCATGATGAAAAAAAGAATGGTATTAGCAACATTAGTTGCACTCGTTTGTACATCATCTATATTTGCCGAAGAAGTTAATCTAGGTAAAGAGGGATATGATGCAACAGTTAATAGTAAGTTTGGTATTTCTATTGGTATGGGTGATATTGGTACAGAGGGAACTACAATTGCAGGTCCAATAGGAATTGGACATTTACATGAAGTTAACGCAAAACTTGGAATTGCTATAGGATATAAAGCGACAGTTGAAAATAATGCAGAACAAGGAATTGTTATTGGTACAGCTTCTTATGTAGGTAAGTTAACAAAAGATGAAGAATTAGGAGAAGTACCTCAAGATACGCCTACAAAAGTAACTAATCAATCAGAAGTATTAGAAGGTAATACATTACCACTAGATAAAAATAAAAATCCAAATGAGACACCAACGATTCCTGAAGGTAATGAAAATAGAGTATCATATCAAGCAATAGCTATAGGTAATCACAATCGAATTTATGGGTTTGATGCTGTAGGAATTGGTAATGGCGTTCGTGCTAACGGAAGAGATTCTATTTCTATTGGTAAAGCGAGTCGCGCTTGGTTAGATAACTCTATTGCCATGGGTTCTCAAGCTATTACAGCTAAAAAAGATAGTATTGCCATGGGTCGTGCTGCAGTGAATTTAGCAGAAGATGGTATTTCTATAGGAACTCGCTCAGGAATCTCTTCGAAAGCAGAAAATAGTGTTGCCATAGGTAGCTGGGCTAGGGCTACACAAAAAAATAGTGTATCCTTGGGTATTTTCTCTTCTACAGAAGGAAGAGGAGCTGCTATAGACGGTACATCTGCTTTTTCAGGGGAAACAGTCAAAGAATCTCATGGTGTTGTGTCCGTTGGTACGGAAGGATACTCCATGCAATTCGATAATGATACTTTAAACATTCCAGAGGTAAAACGAAGAATCGTCAATGTAGCTGGGGGTATCAAAGATACAGATGCAGTCAATGTAAAACAATTGAAAGCTATCACAAATGCGCTAGGATATACACCTGAAGAAATCGAGAAAATAAATGCTGGTACGGGAACAAAACCAGAAAGCATTGTCAGCCAAGTTCATACTGTGAAAGCCATGGCAGAAGAGGCCAATGATACAGCAAAAATCGCAGGGGCCTCTGCTATTGCCTTAGGTGCTTTAAAACCTCTGCCATATGATGGTACAGATCGGACACAAGTCATGGCTGGTGTAGGCCAATTTAAAGGTACAAAAGGTGTGGCATTAGGAATAGGTCATTATACAAATAAAGATAGATTCTATAATTTTGGACTTAGCCTTGCGGGACATACCCTATCTTGGAATGCAGGAGCTTCTTTCAGAATCGGTAAAGATGAAAAGAAACCTATGATTTCCAACGATTATGAGATGCGCATCCAACAGTTAGAAGAGAAAAATGCTGAATTAGAACAAAAATTGAATCAGTTATTGGTGATGCAAGGAAAATAACATAACAATAGAGGTCATAGTTATACAATGTAACAATGACCTCTATTTTTCTTTTCATAAGGCTATGAGAAAGACTACCATGAATATATTATAGAGTTTCTTTGATTCGAGTATAGTGCTGATATAAAGAGTATATAAAGAGTACTAAAGGAATCAATAAGCAGATAGCACCAATTGTTTCTGTCATAGAATTAGGCCACATTGGAATGATAAGACCACAAGCAATTAATACACTAGATATAGCAGGAATTCTCCAAATATGAGTAGGAGATAAGGTAGATTTTATAGATGTAGTTTTCATAGGGATATGATATCGTTTCATAATCGTTAGGATAATGCCTAATAACATACCAATGATGATAATAATATCCCAAATAGCCCATAATATTTTTAATGCCATGGAATTATGATTATGAATATGTAAGTTTATCATAGTTTTCATTCCGGTGAAATACCAAGGAATTTCTTTTGTTGCATATTGATCGAGAGTTGAATCAGTATATAAATTGGCATATACAGGCTGACCTAAAAACATGGCAGGATCGTCATCATTTTGGCTACCTAAATAAAAGGCATAGTGATAATTGTTAAATCTTGAAGGATAATCCATAGAAATAAGTTGACGATTAGGATAGGTTGATAGAATTCGTTGAATCGCTACAGAAGGAGATAAAATTTCGGATGTATGATTAGCTAATTCTTGTGTTGCCATAGAGGCTACATTTTTTGTGTAATAATCATTAGCAATAAAAAAACCACCAATCCATACACCAGTTAGAGATAATACAATTCCCCAAACAGAAGCAATCATAGAAAATTCACGATGGAGAGCGCTGATTTGTAATCGATTTGATGTTTGTGTACTTCGTTTATAGGCGGAACTGAAAGGGCCGTATAAAAAGATACCACTAAGGATGGATAAGAAACATATCATAGATAGAATAGTTACGAGATAAATACCAAATTTTCCTAAGGCTAATCGAGTATGTAATTCATGAATTGTGTGTAGTGCACTTCGTACCCATGGATGCACAGGGGTGACACGATGAGATTCAACAAGTG
Source organism: uncultured Veillonella sp. (assembly GCA_963518725.1). Lineage (GTDB taxonomy): Bacteria > Bacillota > Negativicutes > Veillonellales > Veillonellaceae > F0422. The sequence goes on from CAUQLO010000065.1 coordinate 2,903, forward strand.
TATTAGAACTTGGGTTATATAAGGTATACTCTCCTCCCATACCCATTCGTGCAGGTGGGGCAGATGTGGCTGATGAATCAATAATTCTATAGCGTAATAGGTTAGATCTATTCATGGTTGGAGAAATATTCAAAATATCTTTGGATGGATATTGTTGTTTTACCAATGCAGCACCCGCATCTGCTGCATCAAATATAGAGGATGAGGATGCACTCATTGTCATAGTAGATGTACTATGAGAGGGTTGTCCTAAAGACCAAGCATTTAATTCATTTCTAAATAATAATAATAAACCGGTAATGCAAAACATAAGAAAAAATATAATAGAAAAGATAGATATTCTCTTATGCCATTTGTAAAAAGTTGACATATAGTTACTCCTTTCATATAAAAACATAGTTATAATAGCTTAAATAGGCTAGAAATTCAATCATCTATGACTATGAAAAAAAGTTTTAATGTATATAAATTATAGTTTTTACCTATTACTAGTGTAATAAAATTTATATTGGGCAAGAGAAGATTCTTATGATATTCTGTATACTCAGAATTGAAATATAAATTTTATTAGTAGTATTTGTAGTTATGAAAGGATTCGGTTATGAAATTAAAATCATTATTTACACCCCTATTGGTGGGTATATTAGCGTTAGGCATTGCGGGCTGTGGCACATCCACAACAACGCAGGACACGCCGAAGGAAATTAAAATTGGTGCTACGGCAGGTCCTCATGCACAAGTGGCTGAGGCGGTAGCGAAGGAAGCACAAAAACAAGGTATCCAGTTGAAAGTAGTGGAATTTTCCGACTACATCACACCAGACAAGGCTTTGGCGGATGGAGATATCCAATTGAATGCGTACCAACATGTGCCGTTCTTGGAGAACTTTAACAAGCAAAATAATTCTAAACTTGTGCCAATCGGCAAAACGATTTTAATGCCAATGGGTATCTACAGTAATTCTGTGAAATCTCCTATCGATGTAAAAGATGGCGACACGGTAGCAATTCCAAATGATCCAACGAATGGTGGACGCGCCTTAGCCTTATTACAACGAGCGGGACTTATCAAATTGAAAGAAGGCGTTGGTTTCAAAGCCACAGTGGCAGACATTGTGGAAAATCCTAAGAACCTAAAAATCCAAGAACTTGAGGCAGCACAATTACCTCGTAGCTTAGATGATGTGACATTGGCGACGATTCCGATGAACTATGTGCAAAGCGCAGGCATCAACGTAGGTGAAAAAGGATTGTACTTAGAACCAAAAGATGAGCCATTAGCGGTGATGATCTTGGCCACACGTGAACAAGATAAAGACAATGAAACTTACAAAAAAATTGCAGAGATCTATCAGTCTGAAGCAATCAAACAATTCATTGCAGAAACTTTCAAAGGAACCATTACATCTGCAAATTAATCACAATTACTAGAGAGGTCTACCCATGTGGTGGGCCTCTTTTTTTGTATCGTTGCAACGATAGTGAAACGATAGAGGTATCGTTGTATATGCGTATACATGCGATAGTATAGCGGTTTATCAGAAATTGTATCAATATTATATACCCTATCGTTGCAAAGTGTGTGAAACGATAGGGGTATCGTTGCATAATATATAAAAATACATAGTTACACACAGTGCGCACATATGGTATACTATAGGATATATCTTTTAGTACTTTCACTAAGAAAAGGAGTACCTATCGTCATAAATAGAACAAGGGTGTAGCCATTGTTACAGTGAAGTATAGTTGCCTATGGTATACTATAGATATAATATCGAAATAAATAAGAATCTATACATAGAGTATATAAAGGAAAAGTGTGTCACCAGAGTGGTGCAAGGAGGTCTTTATGGAGTTAAGACATGAGATAGAATTTGATAAAGATTATACGATGGAAGAGGCTTTTATAGAGGCGAAGCGTTGTTTGAACTGTGCGAAACCGTTGTGCCGTACGGGTTGTCCTATTGAAAATGAAATCCCTCGTTTTATCCAAGCTATTGCGAATGGTAATTTTGGATTGGCCAACGATATTATTGCGGAGCGCAGCAGCTTGCCAGCGGTGTGTGGCCGTGTGTGTGCTCGTGAAAAACAATGTGAAGGAGCATGTATTTTAAATCGTGCGAACAAACCTATTAATATCGGTAAATTAGAGCGCTTTGCAGCTGATTTTGAAAGTGACAATAACCTTCGTAAGGTGAAACCAAATCGTAAAAATCAAGGTAAAATTGCTGTGATTGGATCTGGCCCTGCAGGATTGACTGTGGCTGGAGATATGGCAAAATTAGGATACGCTGTAACGGTGTTTGAGCGCCAAGATGAGCCAGGCGGTATCCTTTTATTTGGTATTCCTGAGTTCCGATTAGGTAAAAGAATTGTGCGCCGTGAAGTGCAAAGCTTGGAACGATTAGGTGTTACTTTTGAGTGTAATGTAACAATTGGTCCAGATCGCAACTTAGATTCTTTATTTGAAGAAGGATACGATGCTATCTTCATCGCTACCGGTACCCATGTGCCAGCGGAAATTTCTTTACCGGGCGATGATAAAGCGGGCATGTTACAAGCGATGGCATTATTAACATCGGTACAATTGGTGCAAAATGGCAGAGCCGAAGAAGAATTGATTCCTGTGTACAAAGGTGATAAAGTTGTTATCATCGGTGCTGGTAACGTGGCGATGGATGCGGCTCGTACTTGTATCCGTCTCGGTGCTGAAAGTGTCACTGTGACGTACCGTCGTGGACAAGAGCAAATGCCAGCGAATCCAACTGAGTTTGAAGAAGCAAAAGAAGAAGGCATTCAATTTGAATTTTTAGCAGCTCCAAAAGAAGTAACTGGTTCAGATATCGTAGAAGGACTTACATTAACTAGACAAGAGTTACAAGAAGATGGATCTGTGAAAAGCACTGGCGAAGACTTTACCTTACCAGCCGATAAAATTATCGTGGCCATCGGTCATAAACCGAATGCTCGCTTAGTGGGTCCTGGCAATGGCATCGAAGTGAATGAGTCTGGCTATGTGGTAACACGAGATATGCCATATGGTATGACGAGCCGTCAAGGCGTATTCGCAGGTGGTGACGTAGTGCATAAACCAGCAACCGTAGTATTGGCTATGCGTGAAGCTAAAAAAGTAGTAGAAGGTATCGTAAACTACTGCGAAGCAAAACGTTTCTTAGGGGAGTAAGATTTAAATTTTTATTAACCTATGATATAATGGAGATGAAATTGAGGACTTTCCAATTATAAGTAAAAGAAACTCCACGGTCTGCTAATCGTGGGGTTTCAATTTTTTTGTAATTATGATATAATGCACGCAAGCGAAAAAGTGTAAAAATAGTTAACATTAGGTTCACAAAAAACACCCAGGTGGCGAGACCTGGGTGTTTCTTATATACTAGAAAATATACTAGGAAAGTGATATAATGGGTATGGAAGAAAGTTGATGATTTCCAATTATAAGCAAAAGAAACCCCACGGTCTGCCAACCGTGGGGTTTTGCTTTTTATAGAGAGCTATCTCTTGTTGGGCTAGTTACTTCGTTTCTTTCTGTTTAGCCACTTGCAAATATAGTTGCTGACTATACCTGCCACGACAGAAATGATAAAGTTGATGACCATATCCAATTATAAGCACCCCCTTTCTGTTACCAGTATAGGGGAAGTAACACTTATAGTATAACAGATTGTGGAAAATAACACATCTGAAAGAGTAAAAAAATATAGATATGTACTTGCACACAGTGGACAAAGGTGTTACAATAGTAGACAGTTATTTTATTTTTTAAGTATTACACTTACAGTTAAGATTCGTACGCATATCGTACAGAAAGGAGATTATCATGGCATTGTTAGCAATTCTCGTGCTCGTCCTGTTCCTAGTCGTGAACGTCATTAGAACTAACAATTCCATAGAGGTCGCCTTTTCTTCGGTAGAGCTACCATCTTAGGTTTCTTTGTATACAGCATAAGGAATCTAGGTTGTTGTAGTCTATTTGATTAACGTGCATACATATATA
>CAUQLO010000066.1:0-6848 GCA_963518725.1 uncultured Veillonella sp.
GGTGGTGAGAAGATGTTAGGATTATTGTTACTAGGAGCATTGTTAGCGGACTAATGGTTCGCTAGGTTAGTTAAATAAGATGAAAGGTGGTGAGAAGATGTTAGAATTACTATTATGGGCATTATTGGATGACTAGCAGTTTGCTAGGTTAGTGAGATAGGATGAAAGGAGGAAAAATAGATGTTATGTAATAAACTAAATCAACGAAGGTAAGAGGCAGCGATTCCGAGGAGTGGCTGCTTTTTTATATGCGCTAGCGATGGTTGGGTAAGGAAATGAGGAAAGAAAAGTACTTGCCAGATCTTGGATGTTATAATTTACGGTAAAAATCCTTGAAAGTGCTGTGAAAGTATGGTATAGTAGTAAGTAGAAAAGGGTGGAAAATGTTTTTGTAAAAATATTTATAAAGTAGCCTATTTTCTGAAAAAATTCTAAAGAAAATCAAAATCTCAGCCGGCCCAGTAGCCATGCGCTCTCAGGGATGTTTTTGAAATATAGTGTTAGCATTATTTTTCAAAACTGCGATCTCAGCCGGAAAGCGTATTTTGAGAGGCTTGGTTATGCGGTTTCTAAGGGGTGCCCTTTAGAATTATCTCCCCATTGCGGGGACTGAAACTCATAAGCTCCATATTCACTAAGATCAATATCTCCTTTAGAATTATCTCCCCATTGCGGGGACTGAAACTTTCAATAAACCAACCCTCCATATCTTTGACCCAGTACTTTAGAATTATCTCCCCATTGCGGGGACTGAAACGCCAGTAAGAGAAACTGATTGCCGACGCACCGTACCTTTAGAATTATCTCCCCATTGCGGGGACTGAAACACCCATCGGCTTTAAAATACACTACAGCATCTCCTTTAGAATTATCTCCCCATTGCGGGGACTGAAACTCAAGAAAGATGTTAAATCAGATTCATCCATATTCCTTTAGAATTATCTCCCCATTGCGGGGACTGAAACGTTAACATCTCGACCCATAGACTTAGCAGCATCCCCTTTAGAATTATCTCCCCATTGCGGGGACTGAAACAGTAAGATTTGACCGCTTCTATAATTGCCACAGGCTTTAGAATTATCTCCCCATTGCGGGGACTGAAACTATATTCTGCGAATGCAATAACGCTTTCAACGCACTTTAGAATTATCTCCCCATTGCGGGGACTGAAACCACGTACAGTTGCACGATCAGAACCGATAAGCTCCTTTAGAATTATCTCCCCATTGCGGGGACTGAAACTCGCATCTTGAATTTCAAGAATCTTTAATCTACTTTAGAATTATCTCCCCATTGCGGGGACTGAAACTTAAAGGTAACGGACATTCCGTATTCCTCTAAAACTTTAGAATTATCTCCCCATTGCGGGGACTGAAACCCGTCCACGTCTAAAATGACGTGTTTTTCACCACTTTAGAATTATCTCCCCATTGCGGGGACTGAAACGATCATAGCCTTAGAGGCCATCTCTACATTGCCAGTCCTTTAGAATTATCTCCCCATTGCAGGGACTGAAACTTGGATAATTGAAGTTTTGTGATATTCGCAAATCTTTAGAATTATCTCCCCATTGCGGGGACTGAAACCATAATATCATTGGCAGTATATCGTTTCCCTTGACCCTTTAGAATTATCTCCCCATTGCGGGGACTTAGAAATAATATTAGCCTTTTGCGCAAGACCAGATATCTGTGCGTTATTCGGCTTGGTATCACATCTTATGCATAAACAGTGCACAGCACTATTTATGTCCCACATTGCAGGGACATCAAAACACCGTTAGCCTTTTGTGCAAGGCCAGATATCTGTGTGTAAATAGTGCCCGTACTCTTTACGTACCCCAATGCAGGGCCAATAATCTCACAGATCTACAAGTTTTCAACTTCATACAACTAATCAAAAAAGGCAGCGATTCCTTAGAATGGCTGCTTTTCTATATATCTATATTTGCAATTATCATATATCCTACTTATGTTATAGCTTTCACCTATATATAATAATATGTATCCTGTATAAGGATAAATGTGCGTATATTGTTGACATCAGGCGGACATCCTAGTATACTTAATTCATCGTTAAGTCACAGGTTTTGATGAAAGAGAGGTGGATCGAGTGCCTATACGAGTGGTGAAAGGATTACCGGCTATTGGGAAACTTTCAGAGGAGAATATTTTCGTCATGGATTCGGAACGGGCAGAGTCACAAGATATTCGCCCCCTACATTTGGTGGTTGTGAACTTGATGCCACGGAAGGAAACGACGGAGATTCAACTGCTACGTGCCTTGAGCAATACACCGTTACAAACGAAGGTCACCTTTCTGTACACGGCGTCCTATACGGCGAACAATACGAGTCAAGAGTACTTGGAAACGTTCTATAGGACCTTTGAAGAAATCAAAGATCAATACTTTGATGGCTTGATTATCACGGGTGCTCCGGTGGAGCAAATGGCATTTGAGGAAGTGAGCTATTGGGACGAGCTTTCAGAGATTATGGAATGGAGTAAAACCCATGTGTGTTCGACCCTCTACATTTGTTGGGGAGCTCAAGCAGGGATTTACAAGCACTTCGGTATTCACAAGGAAGCTTTGCCAAGCAAGTTATTCGGTGTGTATGAGCAAGAGGTGCAGAATGGTAAACCCATGCTTATGCGTGGTCTAGATGAACGTTTCTATATGCCACATTCACGGCATACGACGGTGAGCGAGCGTGAAATCAACGCCCATCCGCAGTTAGAAGTGCTAGCCCGCGCGGACAAAACAGGTGTTGGTATTGCCAGATCGTATGACAATAAACATATTTTCATCTTCGGACATCCGGAATATGATCGAGACACCTTATACCAAGAGTATGATCGGGATAGAAAGTTAGGACTCGATATTGAGATTCCAGAAAATTACTTCCCCGATGATGATCCGACGAAGGAGCCTATCATTCGATGGAGGTCGGCGTCGACCATATTGTACACAAACTGGTTAAACTATTATGTATACCAAGAAACACCATATGAAGTGAGTGAATTACAATCGAGGGAGATTGTAGAACCATATATACAAGACTGGGTCATTTAATCCTAGTATTTTAGTAGTAAAGAATGAATAAAGTGAGGACATTAACATGAGCAATTATAAATTTGAAACATTACAATTACATGCAGGTCATACAGTAGATGCAACAGGTTCCCGTGCGGTGCCAATTTACCAAACTACTTCCTATGTATTCAAAGATGCGGAGCAAGCGGCAGGTCGTTTTGCTTTAACTGATGCAGGCCCTATCTACACACGTTTGGGCAACCCTACGCAAGATGTGTTGGAAAGCCGTGTGGCGCAATTAGAAGGTGGCGCTGGTGCTCTTGCGGTAGCGTCTGGTTCTGCAGCGATTGCATACGCTATCCAAAACGTAGCATCCGCTGGTGATAATATCGTGGCGGCGTCCACATTGTACGGTGGTACATACAACTTGTTCAGTGCTACATTGCCACGTTTCGGTATCACGACAAAATTTGTGAACCCAGATAACTTAGAGGAGTTCAAAGCTGCCATCGACGACAATACGAAAGCGGTATATGTGGAATCCGTTGGTAACCCTGGTGCGAACCTTGTGGACTTAGAGGCTATTGCTGAAATCGCTCACGCACACGGGATCATCGTCATCGTGGACAATACATTCGGCACACCGTACTTGTTCCGTCCTTTCGAACACGGCGCAGACGTGGTGGTACACTCCGCAACGAAATACTTAGGCGGTCATGGTACAACGATCGCAGGTGTCATCGTTGAAAGTGGCAAGTTCGACTACAAAGCAAGTGGTCGTTATCCTGGATTTGTAGAAGGTGATGTACATTACAATGGTTTAGTATACGGCGACCTTCCAATTCCTTTCACTGTAAAAGTCCGCGCTCAATTGTTGCGTGACACTGGAGCGTCTATCACTCCACTGGCAGCATGGTTGATTATCCAAGGCATTGAAACATTGTCCTTGCGTGTAGAACGCCATGTAGAAAACACTCGTAAAGTAGTAGAGTTCTTGGTGAACCATCCAAAAATAGCTTACGTTAACTATCCAGAATTGCCAAGCAGCCCGTACAAAGCATTAGCTGACAAATACTTCCCGAACGGGGTTGGCGCTGTATTCACATTCGGTGTGAAAGGTGGCAAAGAAGAAGGTATCAAATTCGTAGATGCTCTTCAAATCTTCTCTAACCTTGCGAACGTAGCAGATGCGAAATCCTTGGTGATCCACCCAGCGAGCACAACACATGCGCAATTGAACGCTGAGGAACAATTGAAAGCAGGCGTAAAACCTGAACAATTGCGTGTATCCATCGGTATCGAGCACATCGATGATATCATCGCTGACTTAGCGCAAGCCTTGGACAAACTGTAAGAGATATAAGCTATATAATATAATACTATATAAGGGAACTCACTTCGGTGGGTTCTCTTTTTTGCTCATCTAAGTGATGGGGCAATTTATGGGAATGAAAGTGGCGTTAGATGTACTACTGTTCTTAGGTAGATATGGTATACTAAATGTAGGTGCATCCGCATGAGAAACGGTACAATGATAGAGAAAAAACCAATCAGGAATTTGTATAGAAGTATAGAAACTTAGAAATCTAGAAACCTAGAAATATGGCAATATGCCAATATAGTCGTATAGAAATGTGATTAGTAAAAGAAAGGAAAATACATATGAAACATAACAGGATCGGTAAGAAATGGTGGAAAACCCTTGCCTGTGGCATAGCGATGGTGGCTTTCACAGGGACGGTAGGTATGGCAAGTGACACAATGATACAGACGAAGGGGACTTTCACAGGTGCGGTAGGCCTGGCGAAGGATACAGAGGTGCAGACAAAGGGAACTTTCATCAGCCACGGACCGGGCCATTTTCAGCTAGCCCTATCTGAAGGAGTTAAAGATATTCACTGGATTGACAAGGTGTTGCCGACGGATAGTGGGCACATGGTGGGGCTATTGCTTGACCTCGACGAGGGGGTAACATTGATGATTACGAGACGAGATAATGTACCGCCGAAAGGGATTTCGCAAGAATCGTGGAATACGACGTGGTATGACAAGCCTATTCAAGGGATGACCGACGAGGAGTACATGGCGATTTGGCGCCGGGAAGATCCTCGTGTGTCCGAGAAATATGTGCAGTTGGAAGGGGGTTTGTTATCTCGTGAGGATATGACTGCAGCCCGTTGGGATCGGTCTGTACAAATGACAGCGGACGGCCCGAAGGTGCGATTTACTCTAGATATGATTATGAAAGATGACCCTACCCATCGCTATGTGATTACCATGGACTATAATGACATTCACAAATATGATTTAGAAACGTTGAAACAATGGATACATGGATTTGGGTACTTGCCTGAACAGAAGGAGAAAGAGTTTGCCGCAAAAGGAAAGGACCTATCGCATGCGATCAATCGTGCATTACGATTGGAGGAAGCCTTTACCTTACCATCGTTGTTGGCACCAGATGCAGAACTATCTGTAGAGGATGTGAAACGATTAGAAACGCTGTACCAACAGGAGTTAGGGAAATTTAAGAATGATCAGTCACTGGAATCGGTGAAAGGTCAGTCAGGAGAACTTATGAAAGGCCAGTCAACGGAACCTATGAATAGTCAGCAGGGGAAAGTCATGAAAGGTCAGCCACCGGTGCGCACATCAGAAACAGTGCGAATTACCGATACAGGGGCGACGTCCCAGTCTACATGGAATAATGACAGCCACACAGAGGTAACGGTACAACGGTCTGGACAAGTGCTATTAGAGCATAAGTAAAGGCAAATCTGTTCTTGATTTGCGAAAAATGGTGATAGTACATCCAGCTGTGATGTATGAAATTTGAGTGGTGATACATGCATCTTTGATGTGTGAATTTTGAGTAATGGTAAACTTATCTTTGGTGCATAAATTTCACGGGAACGTAAAATTCGTTCTTGATTTATGAAATTTGGCTGTATATAATACAGGTAGAAAGACTGGTTGAAATATACTAGTTAAATGGCAAAACGACAGAGGTTGTGAATCGAGAGTAATCGAGGTGTATGGATATGACACAACATGTGAGAGTCAACACATCCGCACTTGGGTATGATGAGTTTTGTGAGTGCCTGGGTAGGAAAATTGCGTGGGTAAGACGGAGTAAGGGCATTTCCCAGAAAGAAATGTCTAAATTGTGTGGCATTAGTCCCAGTTATCTAGCAAAAATTGAGTGTGCTAGGGGCTCTTTAGGGACTACGTTGGAAGTGATCTATATTATTTCTAAACGACTGCGAGTGGACCTGAAATCTTTGGTGGACCACACGGAAGAAGATTATAAACGAGTAGAAGTCTTTAAGTTAAAGCGTCAAATTACAGATCAACCTGAACAAATTAATTGATAATATAATTATTCTCAAATAGAAAATGAGAAGAAAAAATTGAGAATATAGCGAGGAACTTAACAGGCTTATATACAGAACTGCTTAGAAATGATAAATCCTATCAAATAGCTTTGTAGTGGGGATGAATGATACTAAAAACGCATGAATGCTTGTAAAAAATAGATAGAAAAAATTCGCTAAGGCATTTGACAATCTTAGGAAAACGTGCAATAATGAGAATGTAATAAAGGTAAGTACCTTACTTAAATGATAATCATAAAGTTAGCGAATTTCTATTTTTTTATGGAGGTGTCTCATGCGCGTTATTGGTGATGCATGCATTAAATGTGGTTCTTGTGCTTCTGTTTGTCCTGTAGGAGCAATTGCTGAAGGCGAAGTTAAATACGAAATCAATGAAACTTGCATTGATTGCGGTTCTTGCGAATCCGTTTGCCCAGTAGC
>CAUQLO010000067.1:0-6406 GCA_963518725.1 uncultured Veillonella sp.
TGTTGTCAACTTGTTGTGCAGTCAACATGGAACCAGCTGTTTGAGTATGTACACGTAACATCATAGATTTAGGTTTTTTAGCACCAAAACGTTCTTTCAAAATATGTGCCCATAAGCGACGGGATGCACGGAATTTCGCAACTTCTTCTAATACGTTGTTGTGTGCGTTCCAGAAGAAGGACAAACGACCTGCAAAATCGTCAACTTCTAAGCCAGCTTTAAGAGCTGCTTCGATGTATGCAATACCATCAGCAATTGTGAAAGCGATTTCTTGCGCTGCAGTGGAACCTGCTTCACGAATATGGTAACCGGAGATGGAGATAGTATTCCATTTTGGCACATATTGAGAACAATATTCAAAAATATTAGTAATTAAACGCATGGATGGTTTTGGAGGGAAGATGTAAGTTCCGCGAGCTGCGTACTCTTTCAAAATATCATTTTGAATTGTACCGCGAAGTTCTGTGGAAGGTACACCTTGTTTTTCCGCAACTGCAATGTACATAGCAAGTAGTACGGATGCAGGAGCGTTGATTGTCATAGATGTGGAAACTTTACCTAAGTCGATACCTTGGAACAAGATTTCCATATCTTTTAAGGAGTCAATCGCAACACCTACTTTACCAACTTCGCCTTCAGCCATAGCGTCGTCAGAGTCATAACCGATTTGTGTTGGTAAGTCGAATGCGCAAGAAAGACCTGTTGCACCGGACTCGATTAAGTAACGATAACGTTTGTTGGACTCTTCAGCAGTTGCGAAACCAGCGTACATACGCATTGTCCAGAAACGGCCACGGTACATAGTAGGTTGCACACCACGAGTGTAAGGATAGAATCCTGGGAATCCAAGATCACGTTCATAATCAAAACCTTCTAAATCAAGCGGTGTGTATACCGGTTGTTCTGGTAAGTTTTGACGAGCAGGTACTTTCTCACAGTTTTTAGCGTACGCTGCATCATATTCAGCAAGTTTGGCTTTTAAGTTGTCATTAGCCATGTCATCATCCTCCTAAAAAATATTAACCTTGTTTTTTCATGCTTCCTGTTTCAGTGAAGCGTTTATGCCAAGAAAGAGCTTCTTCTAATAAGATAGGTGTATGGGCGCCATTTGTCTTTTCAATAGCTCTTTCGAGGTAATCTAGTAATTCTTGTTTGTAGTCTGGGTGAGCACAGTTTTCAATGATTTTGTATGCTCTTTCAATTGGAGCCAAACCACGAACATCGGCAATACCTTGTTCTGTACAGAATACTTGTACATCATGTTCTGTATGGTCAATGTGAGATACAAAAGGAACGATGGAGCTGATGTCTCCGCCTTTTGCTACAGAGTTCGTACAGAAAATGGAGATATAACCATTTCGAGTGAAGTCCCCGGAACCACCGATACCGTTCATCATTTTGCTACCCATGATATGAGTAGAGTTTACATTGCCGAAGATATCGAATTCGATCGCTGTATTCATAGTGATAACACCAAGTCTACGAGCTAAGCCAGGGTTATTGGAAATCTCTTGCGGACGCAAAAGAATATGTTTGCTGTATTTTTCGATATTGTCATAGAAGCGTTTCAATCCATCTGGAGATGGGGACAATGCTGTACCAGAGCAATCTGTTACTTTACCTGCATCGATTAAGTCCAACATACCATCTTGGATAACTTCTGTGAAAATGGATAAGTTTGTGAAAGGACCTTCAGCCAAGCCAGACACAACAGCATTTGCTACAGAACCTACGCCAGATTGTAATGGCAATAAGTTTTCAGGTAAGCGACCTGCTTTTACTTCTTCCAAGAAGAAGTTAATCAAATGTTGACTCATCGCTTTTGCATCGTCATCGATTGGTGCTAGTGGACGAGTTGTGTCAGGTACATCACATGGAACAATCGCTACGATTTTCGCAGGGTCACATGGGATGTAATCCGTTCCGATACGATCGCCAGCCGCTTTGATTGGGAATGGCTCACGGTATGGAGGATCTTGTGGTTCATAGATATCATGCATACCTACCAAGGACATTGGTTGGGATACGTTTACTTCTACGATAACTTTTTTAGCTTGGCTAACAAATGTTGGAGAGTTACCAACGGATGTACTAGGAACGATACCACCATCTTCACGGATGCAAACCGCTTCAATGATAGCTACGTCAGTGTCACCGAAGAAACCATAACGAATTTGTTGTGCCATTTGGCTAAGGTGCATATCAATGTAACGAATTTTTTGGCTGTTTAAAGCTTTACGAGTATCGTTATTTGTTTGATATGGGAAACGACGACGAATACCGTTTACACGAGTTAATGCTCCGTCTGCTTCATCACCAACTGATGCACCAGTCCAAAGATCGATTTGGAAAGGATCTGTTTCCATGCGTTTTGCAAGCGCTAATGGCACTGCTTTTGGGTAACCAGATGGTGTAAAACCACTGATACCTACATGGTCTCCTGGATTAATCAATTTAGCTGCTTCTTCTGCTGTAGTAATTTTTGCTTGCAACGCTGCGCCTTGCACGCGATCTAAAATGTCGATCATACTACCATCTCCTTTAGTTTGAATGACTTATTCAACTATCTAAATATACACACCGTATATTCAATTCTTTTATGTCTGTTATGAAAGAATTTTCTCTTCTATCCTATAGTTCAGACATAATTCATTAAATGTCTACTCAAAGTGTGATATTTGTTAATTCCCATAAATACTACTCATTTTTCACATTATTGTCAACCACATATGTAATTATATGCATAATAGGCATACGGAACAGATAAAAATAGCGTGAGTATAACTTTTTGTTATACCCTTTATCTACCTATATCTATAATTGTTGGTTTACTCTAACTTTTTTCGATATTATTACTCCTACATAGTTACCCTATTCATGTTTATGCATTTCTGCCTGTTATATTATTCATAACTAACAGTTATTTACTTTTATTACTTTTTGTTATTTTCTATTTTCTAACCCTTTATTGCTTATTACCTGTTTCTTCATCCTTAATTTTTCATTCTATATTTTTCCGTCTTTATTCTTCACCCCTCTTTTTTATCCTTTATCCTTCATTCCTTATGCTTTACCCCCTATACATATTCTATTTCTCACATAAAAAATATGGAGACAGCATGACTGCCATCTCTATACTTTTAATTTCATTTATTTTGTTGTGGTTCGTATGATAGCCATAGCAAATCCTAAGAGTTGCCATAGCACGAGGCTTACTTGTTGGCTGTATAAGGCATGGTCGAAGAGACCGCTCACCATAACAGCTACGGTAACGAGGGTCATGCTATAACGAAGAGGAGTTCCTAAGGACGTGTTCTTACGTTTTTGTATGTTTCTGCTGTGACCTAAGAGTATCGCTAAAAATAAACACAGTGAAACAGGCCCTGTTTCTGCAGCTATCTGCAAGTACAGATTATGCGCATGATAGATAATCACTGTCGGATCTTGGATAAAATAGTTGTAGTCTGGATAGGTCATCCAAAATGCATCCCACCCAATGCCAAAGACTGGAAAATCTTCTATCATGTACATGGTGCTATCCCAAAGGGCCCACCGGAGCATGACGGATGTATCTTGTCCGCTAAACAGAGACCACAAGCGACTGGATACTTCCCCATGGTAAAAGAACAGTACTAACGGCACGATCAACAAAGCATATAACAGCCTACGTTCGACGCAGAGTCCTGCTACAAATACGGTGACTGCTAAACTGAGCCACATACCTCGTGAGTAGGTTAAGACTAAACACAGGAGCATTACTAGTAGAGCGATCACCATGATGGCAGCGCGCTTCCAATCTTTTGCTTTCAACACCTGCATTGTCCCTAATCCACCGACAGACAATACAAATAACAGGTATTCTCCTAATAGATTTGGATTCTGTAATGTTCCATACATACGGCGCATAAGCCCTGGAAAATGAACATTATCTACCCATTCATGGATATGCTGGGGCGTCATAAAAAAGTATTGATAGGCCGCACCTAAACACGCTAAGACACCAGCTATGCAAAACAGTGTGAGAAACTGTGTTTGCCGTTCTGCACAGTCCATATAGTAACTCATGAGCCAGTATAGCACTCCATAGATACCGATATGATAGATCCAACTCATGAAAGACCACTCAAGATTCACTGAGTTAAACACAGACATCCCTGTCCAAACTATGAACGCTAGAACGGTCCACTGCAACCAGTGCAAGGAACCCCCAAAGCGGCGTCGATCAAATAGCAATGCCAATAGGCCCGCCAATATAATAAGTACATTACCACCTATGGGCAGCAACGGAATACACAGAGTAGCTCCATAGAGGAGGTAGACTATCCATTCTTCTACAGATAGCCTACGTAGGGCCTCCATTAGTGCCCCATTTCTTGGGCGAGCCATTGTTGCACGTCACCAAGAATGTACAAGGATCCTACCACAGCAATGATATCCCCTTCCTTAGTTGTTTTCATGGCATGGTCTAACCCCGCTTGGATGCTTTCCATAGGGTCTGCTTGGACCGGCATTTGTTTTGCCAACAGTTCTGGCGCAATCCCTCGTGGTGTTGGCGCTGGCACCGTAATCACGCGGTCTTTTTGTCCCACTAAATAACTAATCATAGTGGACACATCCTTATCCTCTAAAATAGATAAAACTACTGTTTTTGGTTGTTCTTGGTACAGCTCATTGAAAGTCATGGAAAAAGCTTCTGCCCCACTCGCATTGTGCGCTCCATCCAAAATGATTGTTCGTCCATGTACTTTAAAGATTTCAAAGCGTCCCGGCCATGTGGCACGAGCCAATCCTTCACGGTACGTTTCTTCACTCACTGCCGGTTCTTTATCTTTCAAGATTTGCAATACCCGTGCTGCACAGGCTAAGTTTAGGGCTTGATGAATACCATGCATAGATGTGAAGAGCATGTCTTTATGACCTGCTTTATCTTTTACAGTAATCATTTGTCCCATCGCCATGGCACTACGGCTATCGATAGTAAAATCTTCGTTAAACACATGGTATGTCACGCCTAAGGATTTTGCCGTTTCTTTGATCACATCAAGAGCTCCCCCTTGGGCTGCCGTCACAAGAGGCACTCCTTGTTTGATAATACCTGCTTTATGGCGGGCAATCTCCTCTACCGTATCTCCACAGTACGCTTGATGGTCGATGGTCACATTGGTAATCACTGCCACCTCTGGAGTGATGACATTGGTAGAATCCAATAGTCCACCTAAGCCCACTTCGATAACAGCATAGTCTACGCCTTGTTCTTGGAAGAACAAGAACGCTGCTGCCGTTAAGATTTCAAATTGTGTAGGCGCTTCCACACCGCGGTCTATGATAGCTTTCACAGCATGACTGACACGCTCAATCAAATCAGCAAAGGCCTCTTCTGTGATATACGCCGTATTCACACGCATGCGCTCCGTATAGGAGTGCAGATGCGGGGACGTAAATGTCCCCACTCGAAGACCGCTCATGTACAATCCATAGGTAATATAGGTGGAAACGGATCCTTTCCCGTTCGTCCCCGTCACATGAATCGTTTTATATGTATGTTGTGGGTTTCCTAGCTCTTCTAATAAGGCGGTAATCCGCTCTAATCCCGGATGAATCCCAAAGGAGGCTACCTCTTCTAGGTAGGCAATCGCTTCCGTATAATTCATGATGGATCTCCTTATACTAATGTTTTTAAGAACTCTTCACGTTCGTTCAAGGCTTGTTGTTTTTGTTTGTACTCTTCCAATTTTTCTTTTTCTTTCGCTACTACTGCTTCAGGGGCTTTTGCTAAGAATCCTTGGTTGTTCAATTTACCTTCTAAACGAGCGATTTCTTTCAATACTGTGGCTTGTTCTTTGGCGATACGTTCTTTTTCTTTGTCTGCATCGATTAAATCTTTCAACAACAAGTACACTTCTAAGCCGTTCACCACTGTTACCGTCGCGTTTTCTGGTTTTGGCGCATCTGGTGAAAGTATTGTCACTTTTTCAGCCCAACCTAAGGTATGGAAGTAATCTCCATGTGTTTCCAAAATGCCTTTCAACTCTTCTGTAGCAGGCACTAAGATAACTTCAGAACGTTTGCCCATTGGTACATTCATTTCTGCACGCATGTTACGGATACCTTTGATGCCGTCCATCATCACATTCATATGTGCCGCTGCAGAGCTGAAACCGTCCATCGATAATGTACTTGGCCATGGAGCAACCATGATGCTCTCCCCTTCATGTGGCAAATGTTGCCAAATATGTTCTGTTACAAATGGCATGAATGGGTGTAATAATTCCATCATATGACGAAGGATAGATACCAATAAGTATTGTACTGTTTGACGGTCGCGTCCACCTTCTTTATTGTATAAGCGAGGTTTCGCTAATTCAATGTACCAGTCGCAGTACGTATTCCAAATGAAATCATATAC
>CAUQLO010000068.1:0-5925 GCA_963518725.1 uncultured Veillonella sp.
TATCTATTTGAAAGATAATTTAACAACACCGCAAGTGATGGAATTAGGCAAAAAATTAAAAGCTTTGCCAGAGTTAAAGGATATTGAATTTGTCACAAAAGATGAAGCCATGAAACGCTTTAAAGAGCGCTTAGGGGAGCAACAACAATTAGTCGATTCCTTGGATGGACATAATCCATTGCCAACGTCGTATGTGTTGACTTTCAATACACCTGACCAAGTAAAAACGACAGCAGAAGTGGTGTCTAAATACCCAGAAGTAGAAAGTGCCCATTATGGACAAGATGTGATTGAGCAAATTTTTGAAGTCACAAAAATTATCCGCATCGGCGGTATTGTGCTCATCGGTTTCTTGGCAGGGGCCACACTCTTCATTATTTCTAATACAATCCGTTTGACAGTGTTTGCTC
The DNA here is from genome assembly GCA_963518725.1 of uncultured Veillonella sp. GTDB lineage: Bacteria > Bacillota > Negativicutes > Veillonellales > Veillonellaceae > F0422. Next base: position 411 of record CAUQLO010000068.1, read on the forward strand.
GTCGTAAAGAGATTGGTATTATGAAATATGTAGGGGCTACGAACTGGTTTATCCGTTGGCCTTTTGTATTGGAAGGTATGTTCTTAGGCGCTATCGGTGGTGCTATAGCAGGGGTTGCCACATGGCAATTCTACAGCTATATCACGATGGAAGTTATTGCCAACTTTGCCTTTATGCCTCTAGTGCCAATGATGCCATTTATCTATGAATTATCTCTTGGATTAGTTGGCGTAGGTGTTTTGGTAGGGGCTATTGGTAGTACCATTTCGTTAAAACAATATATGAAAGTGTAGGAATGATGAAGAAAAAAACAGTAACACTAGTAGCTAGTTTACTATGCGGTTCTATCATGATGGCTACACCGTATTGGTATCAAGCCCAAGATGAAGACTTAACGAATCAATTGTCAAATATCCAACAACAAATGACAAATGAAGCGAATAAAAAGTCGGAAGCGGAAAAAACGATTGGTACCGTATATGAACAGTTACATGCTATACAAATTGAATTAGATACAGCTACTGCTGAGTTAAAGCAAGTACAAGCAGATCGGATTCAGCTGGATCAAGATATTACAAAAACAGAGGCGGAACTGAAAGCAGCACAAGCTCGCTTGCAGTCTCGTGAAAAAGTATTCTACAAGCGGGTAAGAGATATTTATATCAATGGCCGTTTAAGCTACTTGGATGTCGTGGTTGGCTCCAAAGACTTTAGCGATTTTGCAAACCGTATGGAAATGTTGAAGCGTATTTTGCAATCTGACATGGATTTAATCAACACCATCAAAACAGAGCGTGAAGAAATTGCTAGTAAAAAAGCTAAGTTAGAGGAAGATCGGGCGAAAGTTTTAGAACTAGAAAAAGTAGCTCAAGAAAAACAAAACTTGATTAACCAGAAAAAAGCAGAACGTCAAGCTGTATTAGAACGGGCCATGAATGACCGTGATACAGCGGAACGAGCATATAATGAGTTAATGGCATCCTCTGCTAGTATTACCGCTATGTTGCAACAACGAGCCGCAGAACGTGCGGCAGCGGCGGCAGCTGCTAGCCAAAGTGGCGGTGGTGGCGGTGGTGCTACTTGGGTACAAGGTACAGGTCAATTGGCGGCACCTGTTAACGCACCGATTACATCAGATTTTGGTTGGCGTATTCATCCAATCTATGGCACACGTCGTCTTCATGCAGGCACTGACTTTGGTGTCGATGAAGGAACACCGGTGCATGCAGCAGATGGTGGTGTTGTGGTGGAAGCCGGCTGGATTAGCGGCTATGGTTATACGGTTATCATTGACCATGGTAATGGTATGTCTACCTTGTATGCTCATAATAGTGATGTAGCCGTTAGCCCAGGCCAAACGGTATCCAAAGGTCAAGTTGTGTCTTACTCTGGTAATACAGGTGGTTCCACAGGTCCACACCTTCATTTTGAAGTTCGTATTAATGGGGAACCAACGGATCCAATGGGATACTTATAGAGGAGACTATGGAAGAAAAAGAAAAACAATCTATCTGGAAATGGTTTAAAGACATTTTCGTGGGCACCGATGCAGAACAGGATGGTTTCGGCGATGACGAATTTGACTGGAAATCAATACTCAAAACTGCATTAATGGCAATACTTGGGATTCTTCTTACCGTTCTCGTTGTTTTGACCGGTGTATTTTGGTATATCTCTGGGTCTCCTTTAGGGTTTGCCAAATTTGGATATACCTATTACATCACTACGCAATGGGCCATGGATCCACCAGCCAAAGAAGAACTTTTTGTGAATATGCTGAAAGGCTTAACAAAAGGGACCCATGATAAACATACTACTTATTTGAATAAAGATGATATGAAAGAATTAGAAATGCATACATCTTCTTCCTATAGTGGGATCGGTTTATTATTGGATTTCTCTGACGGTAAAACCTTAAAAGTAGGGGCTACCATGGAAGGACAGCCAGCGGAGGCAGCAGGTCTGCAAAAAGGGGACCAAATTCTTGCCATTGATGGGACACCTGTGTCTGATATAGAAAAAGACGAGGTAGCCAATCATATTCGAGGAGAAGAAGGTACATTTGTTGTTCTTACCATCCTTCGTAATGGGGAAGAACAAGAGGTTTCTATCGAACGGAAAACTATTGTTATGCCTACCGTAAAAAGTCAAATGCTCATCGATGATGTGGGCTATATTCGGGTCACACAATTTGCTGAAAAAACAGTCGATGAATTTGCGAAAGCCTACGAAGAGCTAGAGGCACAAGGAATGAAACGACTAGTCCTAGACTTGCGTGATAATCCAGGTGGTTTAATTACCACAGCCCATGGTATCGGACAATACATCGTTCCGAAAGGACCGATTGTTACAGTACAAACGAGACGAGGTAAAACTACGGCGTATATGTCACGAGGAGAACATACACTTCTCCCACTAGTAGTGTTGATTAATGGTAATTCTGCAAGCGCCTCTGAAATTATAGCTGGTGCCGTGCAAGATACAAAATCTGGCACTATTGTAGGCACAAAAAGTTATGGCAAAGGTACCGTTCAAAGTGTATTGCCGGGTCTTGATGGAGAAGGTATGAAAATTACTATCGCCCGCTATCATACACCAAATGATCGGGTCATCGATGGAATTGGTATTGAACCAGATGAAATTGTAGAGCCATCCAAAATAGATCCTGATGAGGATGTACAAATGGAACGTGCTATTGAAATTGTAAGAACTCTATGATACAGCGGCTTCGGCCGCTCTATCTATAGAGATAGAGGTTAAAACTATGTTTATAGATCGTGCCCGTATATTAGTGAAAGCGGGAGATGGCGGTAATGGAATGAGTAGTTTCCGCCGTGAAAAATATGTGCCACAAGGGGGACCGAATGGTGGCGATGGCGGCAAAGGGGCCGACATTATTTTAAAAGCAGACAGAAATATCAATACACTTGTTGATTTTAGATATAAACGTCAATTTAAAGGTGATACTGGTGGTGCTGGACAAAGTGCTAATAAGCATGGTCGTGGCGCTGAAAATTTAATTGTATCGGTTCCGTTGGGAACAACGATAACTGATGAAGAATCTGGCAAATTAATGGCAGACTTGGTGGAAGATGGACAAACTTTCATGGTTGCAAAAGGGGGCCGTGGCGGTCGTGGTAATGCGCGCTTTCAAACGAGTGCCAACCGTGTTCCAACCTTTGCGGAAAAAGGGGAACCAGGGGAAGAACGTTGGTTGAACCTAGAGCTAAAAGTGTTAGCAGATGTAGGATTGTTGGGCTATCCAAGTGTGGGTAAATCCTCAATCATCCGCAAAGTATCTTCTGCGAAACCAGAAGTAGCTGCGTACCACTTTACTACATTAACTCCAGTATTAGGGGTAGTGTCTGTAGCACCAGGTAAAAGTTTCGTTATGGCAGATATTCCAGGCTTAATTGAAGGAGCTAGTGAAGGTGTAGGCTTAGGCCATTCCTTCTTGCGTCACGTAGAGCGTAGCAATATCTTGTTGCATGTTCTTGATGTATCTGGATTAGAAGGCCGTGATCCGATTGAAGACTTTCACAAAATCAATGAAGAATTGGCAAAATACAGTGAAAAATTGAGCAAGAAAAAACAGCTTATCGTATTGAATAAAACAGATTTATTACAAGATGAAGACACATTGCCAAGAGTGACGAAATATTTTTCAGATCAAGATTATGAAGTATTTGCGGTGAACGCATTGACTGGGGAAGGGTTACCAGCCTTAGTAGAACGAGCTTGGTACTATGTAGAAAACTATGTGCCAGAACCAGAAGTAGTAGATGACACTGTATACTATGAAGCTAAACCAGATACAGATTTCGTCATCACTCGCGGAGACGATGCATCCTATATTATCAGTGGTTCCCGTATTGAAAAATTGGTGGCTATGACGAACCTTGATGATGAGCAAGCGTTGCGCAGATTTCAAAAGATTTGGCGCTATATGGATTTAGATGCGGAATTGAAAAAACGTGGCATTCAAGATGGCGATGAAGTCGTTATCGGAGAACAACGTTTCACATTCCATGATTAGGAGATAGAATGACAGGCAAACAAAAACGATATTTACGAGCTTTGGCCAGCACTATGCCAGCGGTTGTGATGATCGGTAAAGGAGGATTGGAAAATCCCGTAATCGACAGCGCTCGTGCAGCAATCACAAAACGTGAGTTAATCAAAGTGAAAGTGCTGAACAACTGCTTGGAAGATCCCAAAGAGATATTACCAAGATTAGCAGATATGTTAGGTGCGGAATTAGTACAAATCATCGGACATAATGGTGTATTGTACAAAAAAGCAAAAGATCCAAAAATTGAGTTACCAAGATAATCAAGCCACATGAGGTGAAGCGATGAGAGAAGAGTTACGACAGGCAAAACGAGTGATTGTCAAAGTAGGGACAAGTTCACTGACCCATGCAAATGGACGCATTAATATCGATAAAATGGAAATATTAGTTCGCCAAATTTGTAATTTAGCCAATGCAGGGAAAGAAATGATATTAGTTTCTTCTGGGGCTACTGCCGCAGGTCTTCCCTCATTGGGGTTCACGTCTAGACCAGATGATATTGCTTTAAAACAAGCGGCTGCCTCTGTGGGACAAGGGATTTTGTTGCACATGTATGAGAAGTTATTTGCTGAATATGGACATACAGTGGGACAAATTCTTGTAACCCGTGAAGATACAGTGAAGCGTAGTCATTATTTGAATTTGCGCAATACATTAACCGCTCTCATTGGGTTAGGGGTCATTCCTATTATCAATGAAAATGATGTGGTGGCTATCGATGAATTTAAAATTGGCGACAATGATACATTATCTGCCAATATTGCGAGCATTATCGATGCAGATGTATTGATTATCTTATCGGATATTGAAGGATTATACACAGCAAATCCATCGACGGATCCAAATGCTACCTTAATCCATGAGGTAGAGGCTCTTACACCATACATTTATGAAATTTCTGGCGGCGCAGGGTCATCCTTGGGCACAGGTGGTATGTACACAAAAATCCAAGCGGCTCATATTGCGACAAATTCTGGTGTTCATATGGTCATTGCCTCTGGGGATCATTCAGATAGCATTAAAGCCATTATGAATGGAGAAGAACGGGGTACTCATTTTTGGCCTCATCGCGATGTACCGCAAATTAAAAAGCGCTGGATGGCATTTGGCACACGTTTGCAAGGTACCATTCATGTAGATAAGGGCTGCCGTGATGCACTACTCACTAATGGATCTAGTATTCTCCCAGTAGGGATTCTATCTGCAGAAGGGAACTTTGAAGAAGGGGATACCATATCTATCGTTCACGATGGAGAGGAAATTGCTCGTGGTATTGTGAACTTTAATCTGTCCGATTTGTTACAAATTAAAGGTCATAAATCGCAAGATATCCCTACTATTTTAGGTGTCCGTGATACCTATCATGTGGTGGTGCATCGAGATAACTTAGTTGTCTTACGACAGGAGTAAATTATGAATCCATATACTGCATATTTTGAAAGT
>CAUQLO010000069.1:0-5794 GCA_963518725.1 uncultured Veillonella sp.
TTCAACCATCTAATAGCTAGCAAATATCCGTTCTAAGTCTTCTCGACTTCGTTCCTTCTGTAAAGCTAGCATCAACAGGATTCTAGCTTTTACAGGGGAGAGAGAGTCGCTGACAATGAAGCCCTCTTTCACATCTGCTGAATTGCTAGACACAATACCATTTCCAATCCGTGAAGAACGTACTTTGGGAATGGTAATTTTTTTGAGTCTATCTCGCACCGATTGTGGCAATGTACCATGTCCAAATCCACCCACGATGAGACCTTGGGAGCGCTGTGCTACAAAATCTAGGACCTCTGTATCCATACCTGCATACAAATTCACAATGCCCACTGCAGGTAAGTCCTCTTCATCAGATACGATAAATTCACTATGACGAGTATGCTTGCGACAAGGGGAATAGTACAAATAGGCCCGTCCATTTTGTATGCATCCCATATGACCTAATTGGGCATTCCCAAAGGTTGCCACATCCGTCGTATGTAACTTCGTTACCTCACGGGCACTATCGATGTATCCATTCATCACTACCAATACGCCTTGGTTCTTGGCACTTTCACTACGAGCCACCTGCACAGCCTGCAACAAATTGACAGGACCATCTGCACTAAGTGCCGTAGCGGGACGCATGGAGCCCGTCATCACAACAGGTTTATCAGTATCCACCGCCAAATGCAAAAAGTAAGACGTTTCTTCCATCGTATCTGTGCCGTGGGTGATGACGATGCCACCTATGTCCTCGCGCTGTGCCACTTCGTTCACAAGCTTAGCTAAGCGCACCCATCGATAGGGGCTCATATCCGAGCTATCGATGTTGGAAAATTGAATGCTTTCAAAAGGTCCATACATATCTAGGGTCGGCACGGCCTGCACCAATTCCTCCACACCAATTGACCCCGCTCTGTACTCTGTGAGCTCACTAGCCCCATTACCAGTGCCCGCAATGGTTCCGCCCGTACCTATGATCATAATTTTTGTATCCTTCATACTAGTTCCTCCATCCATGTTATTACTTGTATTATACCATCCTTAGCATTGAAATCGAATATCATCGACTCAATTTGTTATGTATACACGGCACATTTTCTCCATCTTATATTGACCCTATCCGTAGAAAAGAGTATAGTTAATTTATTAATACTACATAATGATTGAGAGGTATTACTTATGAAAGAAAACACATACACAGCCAATGTACTCCATTGGTTCCGACACATCAGCCAAATTCCTCGTGAATCTGGCAACGAACAAGGCATTAGCGACTTTTTGATGCAATTTGCCAAAGATAGAGGCTATGAGGCTGAACAAGACGAAGAATTGAACGTTATCATTCGTGCCAATGCCACTCCTGGATACGAACAACATCCACCAATTATTTTGCAAGGTCATATCGACATGGTAGCAGAAAAATCGGCGGACTCCACACACGATTTCGCTAAGGATCCAATCGAACTCATCGAAGAGGGCGAGTGGCTCCATGCGAATGAAACTACATTAGGCGCTGACAACGGCATCGCTGTAGCTATGGCTTTAGCAGTCTTAGATGACACATCCATTCCGCACGGACCGTTAGAATGTCTCTTCACAACTAATGAAGAAACGGGTATGAACGGTGCCATGGCTGTCAAAGGGGATCGTCTTCACGGCAAATATTTGCTCAATATCGACACAGAACAAGAGCATGAGTTCATCGTAGCCTGTGCTGGCGGTTGTCGCTTAGACCTTACCTTGCCGACAAACCCGGTGGCTACACCTGCTGGACTCACTGCATTCTGCATCACCGTAGACGGATTACACGGCGGTCATTCCGGTATCGAGATCGACAAACAATTAGGCAATGCAGTCACTATCTTGGCTCGTCTAATCGTAGAGGCTCATCGTGAAAGTCCTATCTCCCTTAGCCATTTCACGGGTGGTTCTAAACACAATGCGATTCCTCGCTTTGCAGAAGCCACAATTCTTTGCAAAGCATCTGATGCTACTGCCGTACAAGCGCACATCCAAGCCAACGCCGATATCATTCGTCACGAATTAACTCCACAAGACCCAGGTCTACAAGTGAAAGTCACTCCTTGTGACACACCTGCTACGATCTACGCAGATGCACAAGCGCAAGCGTTCTTGCAATTCTTGTACTTAGCACCACATGGTGTATTCGGCATGAGCAAAAAGCTAGAAGGTCTAGTAGATACAAGCAATAACATTGCCATTGTGGAAGATCATGACACACAATTAGACATTCTTATCTCCGTTCGTAGCTTGACTATGAGTCAATTAGCCTACCTACGAGACCGCATCATGGCATTAGCCACTACCCTAGGCTTTACTGCCTCCGAGCAAGGTCGTTACCCAGCGTGGGAGTACGAACGTGGCAGTCGCTTAGAAGAACAAGCCGTAGCCTTATACAAAGAAGTCATTGGTGTAGACCCTCATGTAACAGCGGTTCATGCAGGCCTTGAATGTGGTTTGTTAAAAGCACAATTACCAAATACACAAATGATTAGCTTTGGCCCTACCATCTTAGGGGCACATACACCAAAAGAACGGTTACACTTACCAGCCGTAGACACAGTGTCCAAATTCTTATTAACATTATTAGAAAAACTACAATAACACAACAAACAAGGGGAATCGCCATGCGATTCCCCTCTGTCATACTCAGTCCATAACGCAGAAAAAGAGCTGTACTCACATGTCACATACACATGCTAATACAGCTCTTTTTATCATCTTCTCAAGGGATACCCATAGTTATTTCCGAGTCTTAGTACCTCTTTGGTTATTCCGTAAGAAACCAAGTTGTCCTAAATCATCTAATGTACTGTCTACTACCGTACGACCTTTTAGAGGCACCACTTCACCAGATGGTTTCGTTTCATCTACTTTCAGAACTTCATCTGCTACTTTGTAGAGTTCTTCTAATGTTTTTGGTGTTTCTAATTCTTTCATCATCAACACATGAGCAGAGGTAAAGCCAGTAATACTATCGTTGTACAAATCAGAGATATTGATGAACTTATGACCGCCTCGATCCACAACAGTTTGCACATAATTAGCCATCTCTTTTGGCACTGTAGATACGCCTTCTTGGAATGTGTTCATTTCTTTTTTCTCTGTCACAGGTGCTATAAACCCACACAATAAGAAACGAATGAGCATACTATATAATTCTATTTCATTATACTCTGCACCATCTAGTAATTGTTGTATGCCTACTTTGCAATCAGCAACAGTGAACATCTCTCCTTTACGACATTGGTTTACAATGGCTTGTTCTACCACATTCGTTGTATCTTGTAATTCCTTACCCTTATTAACCATGCCGAAATATAGAGAATCCAATGTAGTAATTAAAAACTCTTCGTTGTGACGTAATAAATGAGCTTGCGATTCATGGCATAATAAGGAGCGACGGAATTGGGTGTCGAAGTAGAAATCTAGAATTTGTTCTTTCGTATTCCAGTCTCCACCAGACATAGCTTCAATCAATTCTCTGCGTTCTTTTTTCATCCATGTAATCGCTGATAATTGAAAATCTGTATCGGACACATACACCAAATCATGCTTCTTAGCTCGGTTAATAAAATCTGTCACATACACTGGATCATTAATAGGCTCTAAATATTCGTGGGCAATATAATAGGTTTTATGATCCAAGGCAGAGTCAAAGCTATCTGTTTTCCAACTCAATTTAGGGACTATATCCTTAGACTCTTTGATGAGTTCATTCATATGATGCACAAAAGAAATCCCTTTTTCTGTACGAGGCAATAAATCCATATCTTCATCATGCCGTGTAGCAAAGAGCATCATCTCCCGTACTTGGTTCAATCGATGCCAACCTGGGTATACATTATAAGAAACGTAGGCTACCCCTCGTTCAGACAAGTTCACATTACAAATCTCTAAAATTTTATCTTTCACCACATCTGGCACCCAAGACCAAATGCCATGAACGATAATGTAATCGAATGTGCCAAAATCTTTATCAATTTTTAGAATGTCTTGTTCAATTAATTTTACATTTTTTAAATCGATTGCATTGATGATTTCATTGCCGATTTCAATTTGAGATCCGCTAAGGTCAACGCCCACAAAAGACGCCTCTGGATGATACACAGCTTGTCCAATGATGTTGCCCCCCATAGAACAACCGAGCTCTAATACACGAGCCTCTTTTGCTGGCGCTGGATTCAAGCCCCATAACTTCGCCTTTGCCTCTAAACTGTTGATAGAGGTTACACCAAAGGATTTAGACGGATATACTAATTCATTATAGGAGTCCTTTAAATGTTTAATCACTGCCGTTTCTTCTTTAGAAATTGTTGTTTTCTTGTTTACGTTCATTATCAATGCCTTTCTTACTAATTGACGCATCTATATACTGCCATTTGCACTGTTATATTATAACCATATTCAATGTAATCAATTTATTATAACAAATTATTTCTATTTTTTCTATGATTCTATAGGCTACATGAAAAATACCTAACCCAAAAACTTAGGTTAGGTATTCTATACTTGCATCCAATGACGTTCTATATCATAGGAATCCTTCACTAGGTATTATTCTGCAATTTGCACTGGTACAACAGTCGTCGCTTGTTTTGGTAATGTATTGCCTACTCGCTTCGGTACCACTGTGTTATCTTGTGCGCGGTACGCTGCTTGGTTTGCTTGTACAGGGACTACAGTCGTTGTTTGTTTGAACTCTGTATTGCCTGTGCGTTTTGGTACTACTGTATCACTTTGTGCCTCTTGTGCAGATACTTTCACAGTCGAGGCTGCACCTGTATGTTGTACGCGATCTTGGGACCAAACGGCGCCCATCACGCTAGATGTACTGATAATTGCCACTAATATTGCCATAATAAATTTTTTCATTGTGTTCTCCTTGTATAACTTTTACATATGTCTTGTGAATTACTTAATCTATATCTATATCCTTCGATATACTTATATAGTAACATACGTTTAGTGATACTACAAGGGAATTTACAAACCATAATCATTCTTTTTTATAATAGGCATGTTGCAATTATGCTATAGTTCTATGCTTCTATGAAAGTTACTTACAAATATGGATGTGGCGAGTATGCCATAGCTCCAGATTTCTGTGAAAGTTCCTTACAAGATATGCAAGGTCTGTAAAAGGATCACTATTGTATAGATACCAAAACCTGCATATAGTACGTTTAAGGTACGTATGACGATAACCTCAAAATCGACACGTCCTTTTTTAAAGAGTCGTTCATGACGAGCCATAAATAGATCAGGTTTACAGGAGTTCGTCGCCCGTAAGATCAATCTATAAATCGTTATCACCATACGAACACCATGAACAATTGTGACACAAACAAGGCCCATAAGCACATAGGAAATCCATTCAGGCTCTTGGACAAATCCTTTCACTAATAAAATACCAAATACGTCGAACGCATTCAAAAATGTAAATACCACAAGCGCCATATTAGCGATGCCTTGCCCAGACATATAGTTTAAAATATCATGTAACTCTGTGCCAACCGATTCTGCCGTTACTTTTTCTTCATCTTTTCTCATCCATTTGTGTAAGGACCATAGTTGGTACACCACCCAGGCCGTCATATACACCAAATAGATATACAATTCTGTCATAGAATCCCTCCCATTCTCATCTTCACTACACAATCAAGCCTTACTGCTCTATAGATTATAGTAACACAGTGCGTGAAAATTTTCTACATACATAAAAGGAGCGACGGTGTCAAGTTTTTGTTGGAAAATAATTGCCTAGCTTTAAAAGAGGGTTCCT
>CAUQLO010000070.1:0-5650 GCA_963518725.1 uncultured Veillonella sp.
GCTTGCAAAACGCCTAGGTCATGGCTGACGAACACATAGGTAAACGGTTGCTCTTCGTAAACCTCTTGAATCAGTTCGATGACCCGCGCTTGATTGCACACATCGAGAGCACTCGTCGACTCATCAAATAAGACAAGCTCCGCGCCGACTGCCATCATGCGGGCTAACACCAATCGCTGTAACTGGCCTCCGCTCAATTCATGGCGGTATTTCTGCCACACCGATGTGTCCAATCCCACTTTTGAAAGCCACCATTCACAGCGCTCTTTCGCCTCTTGTTTTGTGCCTATCCCAAAATTCACACAAGGCTCTAGCATAAATTCACCTACTGCCATACGAGGGCTAATGCTGTAAAAGGAGTTTTGGAACATCACTTGCAAGGAACGATAGAGCTCCCTCTCATTTCCTTTCCATTGAGAGGTAGATTTTCCAAACAAAGAAAGGTTCCCTGAAGTTGGCTCTTCTTGCAAGGATAGCAATCGCAATAAGGTACTTTTACCAGATCCACTACCACCGGCAATACCGATGCGCTCTCGTTCTTGCACGGATACACTCACATCTTGCAGTGCTGTCACTGTTTCCCCTTTGCGGGTATATAGTTTGCTGACGCCCTGAACTTCTAGTATCATACTTTCACCTCCTGCAAGGACTGTAAAAGTAATTTTGTATATTCATGTTGCGGATTCGATAAGACCTCTTCGGTCTTGCCGACTTCCACTAACACACCTTCATACATAATACCCACGCGATCCGCCAATCTACGGGCTATCTGAATATTATGCGTGATAAACAACAACGTATTCTGCAACCGCTGTTGCACCTCTTCTAGGACTTTCACAATATCCTGTTGCACCAATACATCAAGAGCGCTAGTCGGTTCATCTGCAATCAGTAGTTGCGGATGTATGAGTAAACTCATAACGATGGCCACACGTTGTTGCATGCCCCCACTCAATTGAAATGGATAGGACTCAAGCAATGCCTTTCCTTGTGGTAAGGAAACAGCCTCTAGCAGGTTCAAAATATCGCCTTCATCGTAGGCCTTTCCATGAGAGGCTAAGATTACTTTCATCTGCTCTCCAATGCGTTTGAATGGGTTTAAATAATTACCTGGATTTTGATAAATCATGGCTATATGTACACCACGTACACCCTGCCATTCTTTAGGTCCATAAGTGAGCAAATTATCTCCCCCATAGTGGATGGCTCCCGTTAGGTCTGCCTGTTCTAACAAACCTAAAAAAGCTTTCGCTACAGTAGATTTTCCGGACCCACTTTCACCAATGATGGCAAAGATTTCATTCTGTTTTAACGTAAAAGATACCTCTTTCACGACCTTTACTCCATCGTAAAAGACGGATAAATTATCTACGCTTACTAAATCTGTATTAGTCAATGGTACTATCCTTTGTCATTACATAAGAATCAAATTGGGGCTACTACTTCGCCCTTTACACATGCCTACCATCTTGTAAGGCATCGCTAATGTAATTTAATAACACAACAGTGATAAAAATTGCTAACCCTGGATAGATCAACAGCCAAGGCGCTGTTTGCAAGAAATCTCGAGCATTCAGCAAGATAGCACCCCATTCTGGTGTAGGCGGTTGTACGCCAATGCCGATCAAGGAAAAGCTTGCCACCGTAATAATCGTGTCCCCCATATGTTGAATGATGACCAACAATAGAGTCCCTCGAAGATTGGGAATCATGTAGCGACGGATAATGCGCCACAAGGACGCCCCAGACATACGTGCTACAACCACATATTGTGCTTGTTTTTCCAAATTCACCAAGTTCCGCGTAATCTTTGCGTATTCTGCCCAACGAGTTAGGCACAGTGAAATGATAATATTTTCCACAGACGGCCCCAATATACCGATGCAGGCAATAGCCACGATCATGCTAGGGAACCCTAGTATCATATCGATGCAACGAGATCCCAATTCATCAATATACCAAGGACTCATACTTAGCAAACCACCAATACAAATACCGATGATACTACTAATGGCAATGATGGATATGGCTATGAACAACGAATCTTGTCCGCCCCATAATATCCGTGAAAATACATCACGCCCCAATTGGTCCGTGCCTAGTAAATGCGTTGCACTGACATCTTGTAATCTAGCCCCTAAATTTGTCTCATTAGGGTCAAAGGGAGCTAACTGAGAACCAAATAGAAAGAGTCCCATCCAAAGTATAGTCAGTAAAATGGCCCCTAAGAGCATCTTATCTTGTTTCCATATACGAATCATGGGCGCCCTCCATATCTTCTTTCAGGATGAAGTAAGTACATCCATATATCCACCGATGTATTGACCACCACATAGACTAGAGAAATCCATACGATATAACTTTGAATCACAATATAATCACGACTAATAATACCATGCACCATGAGTTGGCCCATCCCTTTGACAGAAAATACCGTTTCAATCACTGCAGAACCACCCAACATCGCACCGGTCGTAATCCCTAACATGGATAATAGCACAAGGCGCACTTGAGGAATGATATAATCACGATAGATATATGCGGTACGTATACCCATCGTTTTTGCTCCTATCACCGGCAACGATGCATACGCTTGCACCACTGCGTTGCGAACGCGACGAATGTATAAGCCACAAAACCAAATCGCCAAGGTAATACTCGGCAACACGTAAGCACTTAACCCTTTCGTATTTGTTACAGAGAAAATAGGAATCTTCACAGCTAGCGCATATAATAACAACAATCCTACCCAAAATGCTGGTACTGCCAATGCTAGAAAGGATACTATCCGCACCACATAATCGATCCAAGTATCTTTATAATGCGCTGCCAGTCCTCCTAAACCTATCGATAGGATACTGCCTAAACCAATGGAAACCGCCACCAAGGATAAGGTCCTTGGCAAAGCACTTTGCAACAAATCTACAACGGGCACATTCAGGAAGATAGACTGCCCAAAATCTCCATGTAACATTTGCCACAACCAACGACCATATTGTATATACCAAGGGTCATTAAGGCCTAACTCTTGTCGAATTTGTTCCACTATAGTGGGATCTGGCGTCATACCTTGCAGATAAAACCGTGCCGACACTGGATCTACAGAAGACATTTGCATTAAGAGAAACGTTCCCAATGTGACTGCCAATAATACACCTACCATAGATGCCAATTTATATAATAATATTCGTACCATATCAATCCACCTTTCTTATATACATTCTCTATTAAAGTATATAGGATAGGGGCTCTCTTTGTAAACATAACATTTTAATTTTATTCCTCATATCTGATTAAATATATAATTGCAAAAGCATTTAGCAACTTATACACTTCCAATATATATCCACTTTTATGAGAATCATTGTCTTTTATAGAAAAATACAGTATACTATAGTTATTCTTAAGTTTTTTATAAGGAGGATATATGAAAAAATGGGTTGCACTAGCAATGACGCTGTTTGTTGCTATCGGTTTAATTGCTGGCTGTGGTTCTGATGAATCAAGCAAAAATGGCAAGCATTTGAATCTTGGTTTATATTGGTTTGGTGAAACATTGAACCCTACACATGAATGGGATGCGTGGACATTGACACGAATCGGTGCGGGTGAAACGTTGGCAACGGTAAGTTCAGATATGAAATTTGAACCTCAGTTAGCCGATTCCTGGGAAGTGGTGGATCCTTTAACATGGAAATTCCATATCCGCGAAAACGTAAAATTCCATAATGGTTCTATGATGACACCTACGGCGGTAAAAGCATCTATTGAACGTACAATCGCCGAAAGCAAACGTTCCAAAGAAGCTGTAAAGATAGACTCTATTACAGTGGATGGTCAAAATCTAATTATTAAAACAACAGAACCAAATGTTGATTTACTAGCTAGTTTAACTGAGCCTGCTTTTGTCATCGTAGATGTACAAGGTACAACAGATATGGATAATACGCCAATTTTGACTGGTCCTTACAAAATTGTAAAACATACAAAAAAAGAAGAAATTCAGTTGGATCAGTTCAAAGAATACTGGGGTGGAACACCTGCTTTAGATTCTTTAACAGTTAAAGATCTAGAAGATAATAATAAACGTGCTATGGCTCTACAGTCTAAAGATGTAGATATGATCCAAAAGGTAGATAGTGCTAATCGAAGCTTATTTGAAAAGGGTGATTATAACATCATTGAGTCCGCAGGGGTTCGTACATATATGCTACAGTTGAATGTTCGTGAAGGCAATGTATTATCAAATCCAACCGTACGAGCAGCTATCGCAAATATGATCGATTATGATGCATTAGCAAAAGTAATCGGTAATGGTGCCGTTACTGGAGGTGCCCCATTCCCTCCAACAGCCAACCTAGGCTTTGACGAGCTAAAAAATAAACAACATAAAGATTTAGCTAAAGCAGATGAATTACTAAAACAAGCTGGTTACACAAAACAAGGTGATACCTACATGAAAGATGGCAAACCATTACACTTAGTGTTAGCTCTTTTTGGTAAAGATAGTAGCGTTTACGAAAAACTTCAAGATGATTTAAAACGAGCTGGGGTTGAAGTCGAATTAAAACGTGTACAAGGTCCTGATGAATTATTAACTTTAGCTCCTAATGGTTTTGATATGGGAGAAACAAACTGGGTAACAATGTCCACAAATGATCCATATTGGTTCCTTAGCCTAGCTTTCAAAAGTGGTGCCAAATCCAATCGTGGCGACTATTCGAATCCGAAGGTTGATGAGTTAATTGATAAAATGACAACCACATTTAACGAAGAAGAACGCACAGCGATTGTCAAGGATATTCAAACTGTGTTGCTAGAAGATAACGCTGGTTATTTCTTATACTATCCAAGTGCCACTGTAGTAACAACAAAACGAGTAAAAAATGTGAAAGTATTCCCTATTGACTACTATGTGATTACAAAAGACACCACTGTAGAATAAAGGTATACTATGTTCAATTTCTTTCCTATAAGAACTGTATAAAATGTAACTACAATAAAATAAAAAGAAACATAAGTGAGATGCATGATATATAACTGATTTCAGGTATAACAAAGTAGCCTCACTTATGTTTCTTTTTTTTATAGTTTTACATTTCTCATCAAAAGGACATCATGAATAAAATTGCTTTGATATTTAGTCAACAGTAATATCCTTCGTCATTAAATAGTAATCGATTGGGAATGCTTGTGCATTGTGAACGCGTTTGCTTGTTACCACAGAGGATACTGGGTAGTACAAGAAGTAAAACGTAAAAAAAGGACGGCTGCCACCGTCCTTTTTTGTTTAACAACATATTAAAGTCAATATTAAGTTTTACTATCCTATTTATATACCATCCACGCTTAAAATACATGGCATCCCTTATTATAATCCAAAGCGAGCCATAATAGTATCTACATGACGTAACAATGGTGTTGGATCAAAGCAAGCATCAATTTCTTCAGGGCTTAAGTACTTAGTAATCTCTGGATCAGATTTTAATCCTGTTGCAAAGTCTTTGCCTTCCAACCAACGAGCCATAGCATGACGTTGTACCCAGCGATAGGCTTCATCACGAACAGCCCCTTTATCCACCAAATGCGTTAAAATCGTTTGGCTAAATACAAGACCACCTGTTAAGTTCAAGTTTTTCATCATATTTTC
>CAUQLO010000071.1:0-5407 GCA_963518725.1 uncultured Veillonella sp.
TGGTAGTACAGTTTTCCTTCGACTGTAAAGCTGCCTCTTCTTCTAGGTCTATCCCCACAAAGTTGGGAATCCCTAAATGATGTGCGGCTAGTAATAATATCCCCGTGCCCGTGCCTATATCTAGACATACTTGCTCTCTTATGGGAGTTGCGATGGTATGCAGATATTTACCCAGTAGAGCAGCACAGTTTCTCGTGGTTTCATGGTCTCCTGTGCCAAAGGATAGCTTTGTATCCATGGTCATGACCACATCTTGTTCCGTCGCAAGTGGATCTGTTGAAGGGTCATAACTTTGCCAAGCGGGACAAATCACAAGGTCTGGTAACAATCGTGTAGGCATAATATATTGTTGCCAACTATGATACCACTGCTCATCATCCACCGTTTTACTGTCCATATCTGTATAGAAAATGTCAGCCTTTTGTAATGCTATTTCTATAATTTGAGCCCATTCTTCCTCTGTTTTACTTGCCTCTAAATAGATGGTCACACGACTTAGGCTGGGATTCTCTTCAATTGTTTCTTCTATGTATCCATTACTCTCTATATCATTAAAAATGGCAGCCATTTCATCAATGACTGCCACTTCTACAGTAATGGATATTTCTATCCATTTCATAGATGACTCCTTACTCACCAAGGTTTAATCTTGGCAAAATAACTGTTTCACCTTATCACTTAAATTTTCTAATATGCTTTTGTTCACTTTTAAAGTATTTACGTCTTCTTTGTTTTCTGCAGCAAACTCCACTAATAATTGGCGTTGTTTGTCGGTCAATTTTTTCGGAGTTTCTACCGTAATCACCACGTGTTGATCGCCACGTTGGCTAGGTTGACGTAGATAAGGAACGCCTTGTCCTCTGATTCTGAAAGCTGTACCCGTTTGTGTACCTTCTGGGATTTTTAGTTCCACTTTACCTTCTAAGGTTGGCACTTGAATGGTGGCCCCTAAAGCTGCTTGGGAGAAAGAAATCGTTTGACGGATCACGACATCGTTGCCACTTCGTTCAAATTCCTTATCTCTCATGACAGAAATATATACGTACAAATCACCTCTAGGACCACCTAATGTACCTGGTTCGCCTTCACCGGACACACGTAACCGTGCGCCATCATCGACACCGGCAGGGATTTTAATTTCGATATCACGACGTTTGAGAGACTGTCCTTGACCACGGCATACTTTACAAGGTTTTTCAATCACCTTGCCACGGCCGCCACAACGAGAACAAGTACGTACCGTTTGCATACGACCTAACGGGGTATTTTGGATGACAGCTTCTTGACCACTTCCCTGACAGTTAGGACATGTATCTACTTTAGATCCTGGTTCGCCACCAGTACCATGACAATGGTCACATTCTTCATGGCGTTGTACATTCACTTTCATCGTTGTGCCGAATACAGCATCACGGAATGAAATGCGTACATCTTGGCGCAAGTCGGCACCGCGCTCAGGGCCACGTGGACCACGTCCACCGCCGCCACCGAACATATCAAAGATATTGCCAAAAATATCTTCAAAACCACCGGAACCGCCGAAACCGCCAAATCCGCCGCCACCGAAGCCACCGCCAAAGCCACCAGCGGAGTTACCTCCGCCAGCGGTAAAGGCATCATGACCATATTGATCATATTGTGCTTTTTTAGTATCATCGGACAAGACTTCGTAAGCTTCATTCACTTCTTTAAAGTTTTTTTCCGCCTCTTCTGGATTGTCACGATTTACGTCTGGATGGTATTGACGTGCTTTCTTACGAAAGGCTTTCTTAATTTCATCTTGAGATGCATTTTTGTTGACGCCAAGGACGTCATAATAATCACGAGCCATTACCTATGTCCCTTCTTATTATTTTTTGTCTTCGTCAACTACAGTGTAGTCAGCGTCTACTACATTATCATCTTGTTTAGGATCTTCTTGTCCACCTTGTTCGCCTTGTGCTTGCGCTTGTTCGTACATTTTAGAGGACAATTCATATAGAGGAGCTGTCAATGCTTCGCTATCAGCTTTGATTTTCTCAATATCGCCAGACTCAATAGATGCTTTTAATGTTTCTGTCGCTTTTTTCACAGCTTCTAATTGCGCCGCATCTGCTTTACCTTCGAAGTCTTTTACTGCTTTTTCAGCTTGGTATACCAAGTTATCTGCATTGTTTTTCACTTCTACTTCTTCTTTTTTCGCTTTATCTTCAGCTGCATGTGTTTCAGCTTCTTTTACCATGCGATCGATTTCTTCATCGCTCAAACCGGAAGAAGATGTAATTGTAATAGCTTGCTCTTTACCAGTACCAAGATCTTTTGCTTTTACATTTACGATACCATTCGCATCGATGTTGAAAGTAACTTCGATTTTAGGTACTCCACGTGGAGCTGCTGGGATACCGGACAATTCGAAACGGCCCAATGTTTTGTTAGCTGCCGCCATGTCGCGTTCCCCTTGCAATACATGGATATCAACGGAAGGTTGGTTATCTGCTGCTGTGGAGAATACTTGAGATTTAGATGTAGGGATTGTTGTGTTGCGGTCGATAATACGAGTGAAGATACCACCCATAGTTTCAATACCTAAAGACAATGGAGTTACGTCAAGTAACAATACGTCTTTAACTTCACCTACTAATACACCACCTTGAATAGCAGCACCGATAGCTACACATTCGTCAGGGTTGATATTTTTAGTTGGTTCTTTACCTAATTCGCGTTTGATTGCATCTTGTACTGCTGGAATACGAGTAGAACCACCTACTAACAATACTTTATCGATTTCAGAAGCGGATAAACCAGCATCTTTCATCGCTTTGCGAGTAGGCTCGATAGTTGCTTCTACAAGGTCACGAGTCAATTCGTCAAATTTAGCGCGAGTCAATGTTACGTCTAAATGTTTAGGACCTGTTGCATCAGCAGTGATGAATGGCAAGTTGATTTGTGTACTAGCAACGCCAGACAACTCAATTTTAGCTTTTTCAGCAGCTTCTTTTAAACGTTGGTCAGCTAATTTATCGTTGGATAAATCGATGCCAGTTTCTTTTTTGAACTCGCTGATTAAATAATCCATAATACGTTGGTCAAAGTCGTCGCCACCTAAATGGTTGTTACCAGATGTTGCCAATACTTCGAACACGCCTTCACCTAATTCAAGGATGGATACGTCGAATGTACCACCACCAAGGTCGAATACAAGGATTTTACCGTCTTCACCTTTGTCTACGCCATATGCTAACGCAGCTGCAGTTGGTTCGTTGATGATACGCAATACTTCTAACCCTGCTACTGTACCAGCGTCTTTTGTAGCTTGACGTTGAGAGTCAGTGAAGTATGCAGGAACAGTGATAACTGCTTGTTTTACTGGTTCTCCTAAATGAGCTTCTGCATCCGCTTTAATTTTTTGTAGAATCATAGCAGAGATTTCTTGTGGTGTATAGGATTTACCTTCTACATTTACTTTGTAATCTGTACCCATATGACGTTTAATAGAAATAATTGTGTTTTCAGGGTTAGAAACTGCTTGACGTTTAGCCAATTGACCTACTAAACGTTCGCCATTTTTTGCAAAACCTACTACGGAAGGAGTCGTTCTAGCTCCCTCTTGGTTTGTAATAACAGTTGGTTCGCCGCCTTCCATCACTGCGAAACAAGAATTTGTAGTACCTAAGTCAATACCAATTACTTTTGCCATTTTACATGACCTCCTAATACTTCTTCTAAATATAGTAATTAAAATTATTTAAACATTATCCATTATGAACAACTTTCACCATCGCTGGACGTACCACGCGGCCTTCTACAGTATAGCCCGTTTGCAAGACTTCACACACTGTGTCATCTTCCATATCTTCCGCTGGTACACGCATGATAGCTTGGTGGTAATTTGGATCAAATGGTTGACCCACAGCTTCAATGACTGCTAACCCTTGTTTGGACAGGCTTGCCATCAAACTTTGTTGGATCATTACAAATCCATCCATGAAAGCCTTTGTTTCCGGCGTTTCCGGTGCTGAAAGTGCTCTTTCAAAGTTATCTAACACTGGTAGTAAATCTTCGATAACATGAGATTTTACAAACACTCCTAATTGTTCTTTTTCTTGGTTCGTACGACGTCTGAAGTTTTCAAAATCTGCTTGCAAACGCATGTATCGTTGCTCCCATTCTTTCGTAGGATCTACTGTTTCAGAAGCTTCTTCTTCCAAAACTTCCACTTCAGGAGTGACAGTTTCTTCTTGTTTGTTTTCTTCCATACTTCACCTCTTTACAATATCTATTGTTTCCTTTGTAACTCTTCCATGCACTTATTGATATAAGCGAGAATACCCATAATACGTCCATATTCCATTCGTGTAGGCCCTACGATAGCGAGGGTACCCACTTGATGGGGAACATTGAAACTTGCTTGGATAACACTGATATCTTTCACCAGTTCGTTAGAGTGACCTATTTTCACATCAATAGGACTGCTAGAGTTTGGTGTTAATAATTGGTTCAATTCATCTTGCTGTTCTAGTAATGCCAGGAGAGGTTGAGCCCGCTTAATATCGTTAAACTCTGGTTGTTCTAGTAACGATGTTGTGCCTATAGTGTAGAATAATTTGCGCTTTGCAATAGCTCGATATAATGTGTCACACAACAATACATAGGTCGTATCCTGTAAATCTAGGGTAATCCGCATTTGGTCTAAATTTTCCTGCGTAATATCCTGGATGGATACATCATGGAGCACACTATTAAAGCGATGTGCATGTATAGCTAATTCTTCTTTATTAATAGGTTCCGTAAAATAAATAGGTTCATTATCCAAGGCACCTGTATTCGTTACCACCACCATCACTGCTCGATGTTCATCAATAGGCAGAACATGGATATAGTTTATGGTAGATGAATCATGGGCGGGAGCTAAAAACATACTCACATTATGACTGATTCTAGAAATTAGCTTTGCTATCTCTACGAAGAAATCATCTAGTTCTTGTTGATGAGCCTGCCATAACTCTTGAATTACAGGAATATCTTCAGCAGCATCGTCTTCAAATCCTTGCAAAGTGTCTACATAATATTGGTAGCCTTTTGCCGAAGGTATGCGACCTGCTGATGTATGAGGTTGTTCAAGAAAGCCAAGATCTTCTAAATCAGCCATTTCATTTCGTACCGTCGCAGGACTGATGCCTAGATCATAATTCTTAGCGATAGTACGAGAACCAACAGGTTCAGCTGTTTTAATGTAATCTTGAATGATAGCACGCAGAATGCGTTCTTTCCTTTCATCCATAGTATCACCTCGTTATTATTAGCACTCACTAAGGTTGAGTGCTAACTACAAGATATATAGTATCACATTTACAACATATGTCAAGTAAAAAATTGGTGAAAGTTCAGTAAATATCGTATTAGTCAAAAAAACAAACTTTTTGATTGT
>CAUQLO010000072.1:0-5403 GCA_963518725.1 uncultured Veillonella sp.
CACCTTTGTCTCCAGTTAAACCTTTATCGCCAGTCGCTCCTTTGTCGCCGGTTTCACCTTTATCGCCTTGTAGACCTTTATCGCCTTGTAGACCTTTGTCTCCTTGGTCCCCTTTTTCCCCTTTCGGGCCTTTAAAGTCTGGATCTTGTTTTAACGCCTCACGGTTCAATTCGATGGTTACGTATTTTTTATTATCTGCTGTTGTTTTTTCTACAACTTTGAAGTCACCAGATTTAAAATCTAATCCTTCAATGGCTCCTGTATTTACTTTACTTCCTGGTGTAAATGCGTTTGTTTCTCCAGAACCGCCTGTGTAGATATTCCAGCTATTTCCACCAGTGATATTAGCCAATTTATTGTTGATTTCACTTGCTATGCTATATAATTGGCTACCATTGATGGCATCTGTACTTGTCGAGCTAATAAGACCTGGTGCCACGTGTTGGATACGGCGAGTTTGATCAGATTTACCAACGCTGATTACACCTGTTACGGTGTTGCCACCAGCAAAGTTCAATGTATATGTCTTAGCAGATGTTCCTGTACCTAGGTTCAATGTATCAGTTGTATAGGCATTATCAGTACCTTTTGTGCTGTCCCCAGCTGTTGCAACTGTCTCTGCTTCACTGCCGAGAGCCACGCTTTTTGCTACATTGGCAATGGCTTTATAGCCTAAAGCAAGACTAGATTCTTCTTTTGCTTCACTTTCATTGCCAAAGGCAGCGGCATTTGTTTTCAATGCTTTTGTACTTTTACCGATGGCAATGGTTTCAGTAGCTGTTAATCCACCATCAATGGTGTTAGCTTGTTTACCGATAGCAATATTATCATTACCAGTAATCGAGTTCCCCGCTTCGTGCCCCATAGTAATGTTATCATCACCAGTAATTTTGTTACCCGCTTTATAGCCCGCTGCGTAGTTATTATTACCTGTTACCTTAGTACCTGCTTCCGCACCTGCTACATAGTTACTATTACCATTAACTTTATTACCACTGTAGTAACCTAATGCCGTAT
Organism: uncultured Veillonella sp.; assembly: GCA_963518725.1. Classification (GTDB taxonomy): domain Bacteria; phylum Bacillota; class Negativicutes; order Veillonellales; family Veillonellaceae; genus F0422. Next base: position 1,018 of record CAUQLO010000072.1, read on the forward strand.
TAAAGTTACCAGTTATTTCTTTACCAGATTCTTTGCCCAACACCACATTGCTTTCACCAGCTACCCAGCTACCTGAATTGACACCTGCTGCCAAGTTATCTTGTCCTGCAATCCATCGACCTGCACTAAAGCCCAATGCAATGTTGTGCTCCGCACCGTCTACAGTACCGCCATCAGTCGTACTTTCCACCCCACCATTTGCATTATAGGTATTTGTCCATCGATGGCCTACATAGTTACCAGCATTTTCCGCAAAGGCAATGTTAAAATTACCAGCTACATGAGAACCTGCATATTTACCAAATGCCATATTATTGGAGCCTTTGGATTGACCGTATCGATCTTCTGCTGTAGTAGCTGCTGCATCCACAACGTGTCCATCTACATCTTGACCAGCACCCAAGCCTAAGGCAATGTTATACACACCTTTCACATTAACCCCAGAGTTTTGTCCAAGGGCGATATTGCGGCTACCAGACATGTTGGCACCAGCATCTTGACCATAGATAAAGTTATGGTCACCAGTCACACCCTTACCAGCTGTATGACCTAATGCAAAGTTATCGGAACCCGTCATATTTTCACCAGCATGGAATCCAAAACTTACATTTCGATTACCTTTGTTGTTATAGGCTGCGTTTTGACCAAAGCTGAAATTATGGTCACCTGTAGACACAGCGTCTTGAGAATAGGCATTTTCACCAAAACTAAAGTTATAGTTACCTGCAGTACGACGTCCTGCACTATCGCCGAATATAAAAGCATATGTGCCACTACCAGCCCAACCCGCTGCATCACCAAGAATAAATTTATGAGTGTTGGTTCCCCACATAGCTTCTCCAGCTGATTTTCCCATTAGCATAAGATACTTAGATGTACCTGTGCCATTGCTTGCATCATAGCCAGCACGTTCTCCTAAGACCAAACTGTAAGATGCACCGAAACCAGCTGTTCCCTTGGTATTCATGATATTATTCTTCGCATTCGAATAAAAACTAACACCATCCCCTACAGTAAGGTTACTCGTGTTCGACGCATCACCTGTCTGCGCTCCTCCAACTACTAAATTATCCGTATCTGCTGCCAATCCCATTGTGGAAATGCTTGCCAATACTAAAGCTGTCAATACTGTCGATCGTTTGTGTTGCATAACTCTTCCTTTTCCCTTCATTGTCACACATATCACATACTCAATTGTTCTTATATAAAATATACTCATAATTTTACCCAATCTATACTAGTAAATCAATGGGATAATGCTCATAGCTTATGCTGATATTGCATACTTCCATCATAGAATTTACACTATGTTTAACTGTTTACCCCTATACTATTTTCAAATGTTTGACCATTTACTCATACACCACTTTCAAAAATAATATAACCCATGCAAAAATAATGATTGTAATGATAATTATTATAGATTACAATAAAGATAACCCTATGGGTTACGTTTTAATGTGTATTTGGAGGTATATTATGCAACAAGCATGGAAAGACTTCAATACAGGTGTATGGGATAAATCCGTGGACGTACGCGATTTCATCCAACGAAACTATGTGCCTTATGTAGGCGATGATTCTTTTCTAGTAGGTCCCACTGAAAGAACTACTAGACTTTGGCAACGGGTATTAGATTTATACGAGGAAGAGCGACAAAAAGGTTCTGTTATCGATGCAGATACTGATGTAGCGACTCACATTACGGCTCATGCCCCTGGATATATTATTAAAGAGGACGAACAAATTGTTGGTCTTCAAACTGATTATCCTTTGAAACGTGCCATGTTCCCTTATGGTGGTTTACGAACTGCTAAAAGTGCTATCGAAGAGTATGGTTACAAAATGGATCCAACTCTAGAAAGCTTCTTTAAAACTCATCGTAAGACACACAATGATGGTGTATTTGATGTATATACACCTGAGATGAGAGCTGCCCGCTCCGCTCACATTATTACGGGCCTACCTGACGCGTATAGTCGCGGCCGAATTATCGGTGATTATCGCCGTGTAGCCTTATATGGTATCGATTATTTGATCAAAGACAAAGAAGATCAATTCAATATTACCATGGGCGATATGATGCCAGATGTCATTCGTGACCGTGAAGAAATTCGAGATCAAATCCGTTCTTTAAAAGAATTAAAAGAAATGGCTGCGTCCTACGGATTTGACATCTCTAAACCTGCTACCGATGTAAAAGAAGCAATCCAATGGCTATACTTTGGCTATTTGGGCGCTATCAAAGAACAAAATGGGGCAGCTATGTCCATCGGACGTAACTCCACTTTCTTGGACATCTATGCAGAACGTGATTTGAAATCTGGTAAATACACAGAGGAACAAATCCAAGAAATGGTGGATCACTTCATTATGAAATTGCGCATGGTTCGTTTCGCACGTATCCATGAATACAACAATTTATTTACTGGTGATCCTGTATGGACAACAGAGTCTATCGGTGGTATGGGCACTGACGGACGTACGTTGGTATCTAAAACATCATTCCGTATTTTACATACGTTGCAAAACCTTGGTCCTGCTCCAGAGCCAAACTTAACAGTACTTTGGTCCCCTTCTCTACCAGAAGGTTTCAAAAAATTCTGTGCGAAACTCTCTATTGCAACATCTTCCATTCAATATGAGAACGACGAAATCATGCGTCCAAACTCTGGCGATGATTATGCGATCGCGTGCTGCGTATCCCCAATGCGTATTGGTAAAGAAATGCAATTCTTTGGTGCTCGCTGCAACTTGGCAAAAGCATTACTATACGCAATCAATGGTGGCGTAGATGAAAAATTGAAAAAACAAGTGGGTCCAAAATACCGCCCTATTACTTCAGAATACCTTGACTTCGACGAAGTGATGGAACGTTTTGAAGATATGACGGAATGGCTCGCAGGTGTGTATGTGAATGCTTTAAATATCATTCATTACATGCATGATAAATACGCCTATGAAAAATTGGAAATGGCATTGCATGACCGTAAGGTGACACGTTGGTTTGCCACAGGTATCGCTGGCCTTTCCGTAGTAGCCGATTCCCTATCCGCTATTAAATTCGCGAAAGTAAAACCAATCCGTGATGAAAATGGTATTGCTATTGATTTCGAGATTGAAGGCGATTTCCCTAAATATGGTAATGATGATGACCGTGTAGACCAATTAGCAGCTACTGTGGTATCTGGTTTTATGAACAAAATTCGTAAACATCCTACCTATCGTCAATCTGTACCAACTATGTCACTATTGACCATTACATCCAATGTAGTATATGGCAATGCTACTGGTGCTACTCCTGACGGACGTAAAGCAGGTATCCCATTTGCACCAGGTGCTAACCCTATGCATGGTCGTGACGAACACGGTGCTGTATCTTCCCTATCATCCGTTGCTAAAATGCCATGGCGCGATTGTTGCGACGGTATTTCTAATACCTTCTCCATCATCCCAGATTCCCTTGGTAAATCCGGTGAATCCATGGTGACTTTAGGCGATTTAGATTTAGATCTAGACCTTGGCAATTTGGATCATGCCCTTGCTGATGGTTGTGAAAATCTAGCTTGCCGCGAACCTAATATTACTATTCCCGAAGAAAAGGAGTAACTATGACAAACGAACAACAAGTTGATAACTTAGTCCAATTATTAGATGGTTACAGCAAAAAAGGCGGCCATCATTTGAACGTAAACGTATTCAATCGTGAAACATTATTAGATGCTCAAAAACATCCTGAATTGTATCCACAATTGACTATCCGTGTATCTGGCTACGCTGTGCACTTCAACAAGTTGACAAAAGCACAACAAGACGAAGTCATTTCTCGTACGTTCCATCAATCCATGTAATGTAGTATGGTAGGCCGCATTCATTCCATTGAGACCATGGGTACTGTCGATGGTCCAGGCATGCGATTTGTCTTGTTCCTTCAAGGTTGCCCATTGCGATGTGCCTATTGCCATAATCCAGATACTTGGGATCCCTCTACGTATGCCCAAGAACTGACTGTGGCAGATGTGTGGACACAATTTGAAAGGAATCGTGACTTTTATAGCACTGGTGGCATCACTGTCACTGGTGGTGAAGCATTGTTGCAACTCCCTTTTATCATCGAACTCTTTACTTTCTTTAAAGGAAAAGGAATTCATACTTGTTTAGATACAAGCGGGATTTGCTACACACAAGAACAGGCTAGAGAGTACAAAATGCTTCTTGACGTAACGGATTTAGTCATTCTTGATGTGAAAGAGATTGATTCCTCTATACACGAAACACTAACCGGCAAGCCTAATGATGCTGTCCTTCAGTTCGCTCATTTTATAGATGAACATGGAACAGATTTTTGGGTGCGCCACGTGGTAGTCCCAACCATCACAGATAATC
>CAUQLO010000073.1:0-5382 GCA_963518725.1 uncultured Veillonella sp.
AATTGGTGCCAGAAGATTTGCCAAAAATCGAAGCGGAAATGAGCCGTATTGTAAAAGAAAACTTGCCTATCGAAAAAGTATTGATGGAACGCCAAGAAGCATTGGATTTCTTCGCAGCAAAACACGAAAACTACAAAGTAGAGTTGATCAATGACTTACCAGCTGATGCAGTGATTTCTGCGTACAAAGAAGGGGACTTCACTGACCTTTGTGCAGGCCCACACTTGGCAAGCACTGGTAAAGTGAAAGCTTTCAAATTACAAAGTATTGCAGGCGCATACTGGCGTGGCGATGAAAAGAATAAAATGTTGCAACGTATCTATGGTACTGCTTTTGAAAAGAAAGAAGAATTAGAAGAATACTTACACTTGTTAGAAGAAGCAGCTCGTCGTGACCACCGTAAATTGGGCAAAGAGCTTGGCTTGTTCGTCATCAAAGAAGAAGGTCCAGGATTCCCATTCTTCTTGCCAAAAGGTATGGCAGTGCGCAATGCCTTAGAAGATTTCTGGCGTGAAGTACATCATGATTATGATTACGAAGAAGTTCGTACTCCAATCATCTTGAGCCAACATTTGTGGGAAACATCTGGTCACTGGTTCCATTACCGTGAAAACATGTACACAACACAAATTGATGGAGCAGAATATGCTATTAAACCAATGAACTGCCCAGGCGGTATCTTGGTGTATGCGAACGAAATGCATTCCTACCGTGATTTGCCAATTCGTATGGCTGAACTTGGCTTAGTACATCGTCATGAATTGAGCGGTGCTTTACATGGTTTATTCCGTGTACGTAGCTTTACACAAGATGATGCTCATGTATTTATGACTCCATCTCAAATTAAAGAAGAGTTAATGAGCGTTATCGACTTATTCGGACGTATCTACTCTCAATTTGGATTGTCTTATCATGTAGAGTTGAGTACAAAACCAGAAGGTGCTATCGGAGACGATGCCATCTGGGAATTGGCAACAGAAGCGTTGCGTGAAGCAATCGAAGCAAAAGGTATCCCGTACCGTATCAATGAAGGTGATGGTGCGTTCTATGGTCCTAAACTAGACTTCCATATTCGCGATTCCATCGGCCGTACATGGCAATGTGGTACTATCCAATTGGATATGAACTTGCCAGAACGTTTCAACTTGGAATACATTGCAGAAGATGGACAAAAACATCGCCCAATCATGATTCACCGTGCGTGCTTCGGATCTATGGAACGTTTCATCGGTATCTTGATTGAACACTTTGCAGGGGCATTCCCAACTTGGATGGCACCAGTACAAGTGAAAATCCTTCCAATCAGTGAAAAACATGTAGAATATGCTGAAAAATTACGCAAAGCATTTAAAGATGCCTATGTACGTGTGGAATTAGATGATCGCAGTGAAAAAATCGGTTACAAAATCCGTCAAGCCCAAATGGAAAAAGTATCCTACATGCTTGTGGTGGGTGACAAAGAAGTGGAAGAAGGAAAAGTGGCTGTTCGTAAACGTGGCGTAGGCGAACAAGGGGCGATTCCATGGGAAGAATTCTTGGCAAACATCCAACAAGAAATTAAAGATCGTGCATAGTGGATTACATCAAACAGGAGCATGGTGATAGCTATGAGCTGAGTGGCTTTATCGCTTATATAGAAAAGAACTACAGCGGAGTTAATACAGTGATTCTGTTGGATCGTTGACGATACAAGTATTGTGTATACATATGAAAAGCATCTTCACAAGAAGGTGCTTTTCGTCATATAATAGAGTTAGAAAGAGGTTGGTCTTTCCTAGTTTCTATTAATCTGAGTAGAGGTGATAGGATCATGATTACATTCGACGATGCAGAAAAACAAAAATTAAGTCCCGAGGATTTAAAAAAGCTAAAACAACACAACGATATCAATGAATGGCCTTGTCCATTAACAGATGATATGAAAAAGCAAATGCACGACAGCTTTAAAGTAGTGCCGAAAAAGAAATAAAAGAAAGCCGTAACGACCAAAGGTGGGGTTCGTTACGGCTTTTGTATATAAAAAAAGAAACGCCATCTTGGTGATGACGGTTCTTTTGTGTGTTTCTATTGAATTGTGAGTAGGGTTTACAATATCTATCACTAGAGCGTTACTAAATTTGGATGCTAATGCACATGTTTAGGCAATGATATATTTGTACAGATATGCATCAATACTATTGTAAGTAGAATACAACATTTGCTGTTTTGTTAGCAGACATATCTCCTTTCTCTACAGGTGTAGAGCTAGATAAATCCATAGATTTTACTGCCAGCATAGCATATCTAGGGTTTACCTCCATAGTCTGTGTATGTGTAGTTCCTAAGCTTGCGGATTTAACAGGGCCAAGAATACGACCAAGAGACTTTGCAATTACTTCTGCTTGGTGACGAGCATCGTTGATAGCAGAGGTGGACAGTTGATCTTCCATCTCTTGGGAGAGATCTGTTTGGAAAGTAAGGGAATTTATATCAGAAGCCCCGCTAGCGATGGCTGCATCAATAGCTTTTCCGATGGAAGATGTATCATAGATTCTAACAACAACAGTGTTGTTGACATTATAGCCATTTAATTTTGAGTTTCCATCGATATAATCGTAATTAGGGTTAATAGTGATGTTAGATGTTTGAATATTGTTTTTAGATACTCCTAGATGTTGTAGGGATGAGATGAGCTTAGACATAATCGCATCATTTTGTGATTTTGCAGATTGAACAGACGTATTTTTGCTAGACACTCCAAGATTGAGTAACGCATAGGATGGTGCCACTTGGCGAACGGCTTGGCCTGTGACGGAAATTTCTCCTGGTGCAATGTCTGCAGCCATAGATCCCACGGCAACAGATGTCATGAGTGCGCCGATAGTGAAAGCTTTCAAAAGAAATGAATGTTTCATAAAGATCTTCCTTTCTAATATAGGTATATATTGACAAATAAAAATTAAGTGCCCTACAATGGTAAGTATGTAGGTTAGTACATCTTGTATTGTTATTATACTACATGAACATTGTGAATGTATGATGAAAGTTAGGAGTAAAACCATGAACCCTATTGATATTATGTTAGATCACAAAAGTATTCGCCAATATAAACCAATGCGCGTGTCACCGCAACATTTGAGCATTTTGCTAGATGTAGCAAAACGAACTGCTACGAGCATGGGAATGCAAACGTTCAGCATCGTTCGCATTGTAAAGCCAGAAATTAAAGCGGCCATTGCTGAAGTGTGTAAACAAGACTATGTGAAAGATATGCCGGAGTTGTTTATATTTGTGGTCGATGCGTACCGCAATGCGCAAATTATGAAAGAAAAAGGATTAGACCTTGATACAGCCAATGATGCAGATCGATTCTTTCAAGGATGGACCGACGCTTGCCTAGCAGCGCAAAACATGGTAACTGCAGCAGAATTAGCTGGATATGGAACAGTCTATTTAGGTAGCATTTTAAATGATGCAGAGAAAATGATTGAAATCCTAAATTTACCGGAATTAACATTCCCAGTAGTAGGTCTCGGTCTAGGCATGGCTGATCAAAAACCAGCTTTGAAACCACGCATGCCGAGAGAGGCAAATGTATTTGATGATGAGTATAATACCTTTGATAACTATCATGAATTGTTGGAAGATTACGATGAAGAGATGAATCAATACTATGACCTTCGCAGCCCGAATTATCCACTACCTAAATTTACAGACCAAGTAGTGGGACGATTAAAAATGAAAGATGAAAAACGCAGCGCCTTGGTGCGAATGGCAGAAGCCCAAGGGTTTCGCTTTTAATGCTATTCTGTTTTGTACGGTTCTGTGAATGCTTAAGGTAGAGCAAGGGAAACGAGCAACATATTCCTCCACAAACTGATCCTACGGTAGGTTTGTTCCGGAACATGTTGCTCGTTTCTGCATTTTGACATTTAGGTAGTAAGAATGTGGCAAAACATTCTATGCAAGATGGTGCTACAAAAGGGTGTCTGACATGTTGCTCGTTTCTGCGTATCGACATTTAGGTAGTAAGAACGTAGCAAAACGTTCTACGTATGATGGCGCTACAGGGGATTATAGAAGGTGTTAGATTGTGCAAGGGAAACAAGCAATATATTCCGACCCGAACTGATTCTACGGTAGGTTTGTTCCGGAACATGTTGCTCGTTTCTGCATTTCGACATTTAGGTAGTAAGAACGGCGCAAAATGTACTACGTATGATGGCGCTCTAGGGGCTACTTTTACATGTATAAAGTGTATAAATGAAAGCTAATGTGTAAGTTTATGAAAGAGTATATACTGATAGGAAATTTTAAAGGAGTTTTAAATTACCTCGAGAAAGTTATAAATAGATAGTGTGATTGACACTGTGTGTTTATGTTCTGACTGAGAAAGCGAGGTATTTTATGGAAGTAAAAATGTGTGACAAACAGAATCTCCTAAATGTAAGTATGTTGGGAGAGGTGTTAAAAGAAGAGGTTATTGCTAAGCAAGTGCTAGAACGGTTTTTGGGCTTTTCTATTCGGGGGATTAGTTATATTGCAAAAGAAGATTTAATTGCTGTTGGATTAGATGGTAATTGTGTTTGTTTGCATGTAAAAGATCATTCCGGGAAAGCATATGATGTTGAGCTGTGTATTTTTGATGAGGAAAAAGAACTCAATAATCGATTGGGCGCCTATCAAAGTAGTATTGATATGTATAATTTAAAGAAATACCATGGTATGAAGGATTTGAATGATTCCTATATTATTTTCATCTGCAGGTTCCCTTTGTTTAACAAAAACAGACATAAGTATACGTTTAAATATATTTGTAATGAAAATAATGACATGGAACTTAACGATGGTGTAGAAAAAGTCTTGTATAGCACTAAAGGCACTATGGATGACATTCCAAAAGAGTTACAAACCGTATTAGAGTATCTTGATGGTAAAGAACCAAACGATTCGTTAGTAAAAGAAATGGATGCAGCACTTAATTTATTGAAAGCAAAGAGAGGAGGTAAATGAAACGATTATCTGATTGGAAGTAGATACAATGGTATTCCGTAGGAAGATGTTCTACGGTGCTGTGTAGAGAGCGGAGCAACATAGTCTCTTACAAGTTTCTTAGAATCTGAAAGATTTGGTGATTTTGTTTGGGATGAAGTTGCTTTGCTTTTAATAAGTATTAATATAGATGAAAGTATCATCCACAGAACTATACGTGGGATAGTGTCCGTAAAGTTGGAAATAAATGACTTGTTTTTTGAATATGTTATTAAGATAGAAGCATCATAATGAAACATTATAAATTGTGACTCAAAAAATTGTGATAAGGGGTTGCAATTTATTGGGAAATGGCTTATAATACATTCAGTGCTTGAGACACAAGCACTTTTAATTTTCCTAAAAGTCATG
>CAUQLO010000074.1:0-5095 GCA_963518725.1 uncultured Veillonella sp.
ACAAAGGAGGAACCAAATTCGTACAGGCGAATAGCGCAAGCGCTGGAAAGAGACAGCTTTCACAGTGGACGAGGTAGAGGAGTATCGAAATTCAGCGGATGCCTCTCGGCTAGCTTCAGTCGTAGAAGTAGAGCAAAACACCAAGGTGACTAGGTGCACAAAGGCTACTTTCAGAAGTAATAGAAATGAATTAATCAAGGAGGTACATACCATGTGTGGTATCGTAGGATATATTGGATTTGAAAATGCAGCAGATTTTATGCTGGAAGGTTTGGAGAAATTAGAATACCGCGGATATGATTCTGCAGGGATTGCCGTAGTGGGCGAAAACAATGTGATTAAAGTGCAAAAGAAAATGGGTCGTTTGGCGAATTTGGAAGCTGTAGTGAAAGCAGATCCTAACCAAGGCCATATCGGCATCGGTCATACTCGTTGGGCAACGCATGGTCGTCCAAGCGATATGAATGCACACCCGCACACTAGCACAGATGGCAAATTTGCCGTAGTACACAATGGTATCATCGAAAACTACATGCCATTGAAAGAAGAATTATTGGCAAAAGGTGTTGAATTTACATCGGAAACAGATACAGAAGTAGTAGCTCACTTATTGAGCGATATGTACGATGGCAATTTTGAAAGTACCGTTCGTCGCATGTTGGAACGCATCGAAGGGTCTTACTCTTTAGTAATGGTTTGTGCCGATGAGCCTAATAAAATCATTGCTACGAAAAAAGATAACCCATTGGTAGTGGGTTTGGGAAAAGGTGAAAACTTCATCGCCTCTGATATCCCAGCCATCATTCAACGCACTCGTGAAACATACATCATCAACGACAACGAAGTTGTTATCGTCACACCAGATAGCGTGACAATCACTGACCGTGCGGGTCAACCAGTACATAAAGATATCTACCATGTGACATGGAATGCAGAAGCGGCTGAAAAAGGTGGCTACGAACATTTCATGTTGAAAGAAATTTACGAACAACCTAAAGCGATTCGTGATACGTTGAGCGGTCGTATTAATAAAGATGCTACAGAAGTGGTGTATGATGAATTAAACTGGACACCAGATACAGTGAAAGGCATCAAGCGCATCTTAATCACAGCGTGTGGTACGGCGTACCATGCAGGTTTGGTGGCAAAATATTATATCGAGCAATTGGCGCGCATTCCAGTAGAAGTAGACATCGCGTCCGAATACCGTTACCGTACACCATTAACGGATGAAGATACATTGTGCATCGTGATCAGCCAATCTGGTGAAACAAGCGATACATTGTCTGCCTTGAAAGAGGCAAAACGCTTAGGTGCTAAATCCTTGGGTATCACTAACGTAGTAGGTTCTGCCGTATCTCGTGAAGCGGATCAAGTAATCTACACGTGGGCAGGCCCTGAAATCGCTGTAGCATCCACAAAAGCGTACACTACACAATTAGTAGCGTTATTGTTATTGGCTGTGTATTTAGGTCAATTAAATGGTCGCATCGATGAAGCGGTAAAACACGAAATTTTGACAAACTTGCAAGAATTGCCTACATTGACTCACGAAATCTTTGAAAATGTAGACGAAATCAAAGCCTTTGCGAACCATTACGGGTATAAAGAAGATGCGTTCTTCTTAGGTCGTTTAATCGACTATGCCGTAGCGATGGAAGGATCTTTGAAATTGAAAGAAATTTCCTACATCCATGCAGAAGCCTATGCAGGTGGCGAGTTGAAACATGGTACGTTGGCATTGATCGAAGAAGGCATTCCTGTGATTGCTTTGGCAACACAAGAGTCTGTCCGTGAAAAAATGATGAGCAACATCAAAGAAGTAAAAGCTCGTGATGCCATCGTTATCGGCGTAGGTATGAAAGGCGACGAAGAGTTGGCAAAATACGTTGACCACACTATCTTCGTGCCAAAAACTGACGCTTTCACGGTGCCTATCTTAGCCGTTGTACCATTGCAATTGTTGTCATATTATGCAGCTATCACACGCGGTGCTGACGTAGATAAACCAAGAAACTTGGCGAAATCTGTAACCGTAGAATAGGAGATACTATGTCCGTTATTTTTTCCGGAATACAACCGAGCGGTGAGTTGACCATTGGGAATTACCTTGGGGCTCTTCGCAACTTCTTGACATTCCAAGATGACCATGAATGCTTTTACTGTATCGTAAATCAACATGCGATTACAGTACCACAAGATCCAAAGGACTTAATCCACAATACGCGAAGCCTTGCTGCTTTATACTTAGCAGTGGGCCTAGACCCTAATAAAGTAACCTTGTTCGTGCAATCCGAAGTACCTGCCCATGCGCAGTTGGGTTGGATTTTAACAACCCTAAGCTCCATCGGCGAGTTAGAGCGTATGACCCAGTACAAAGATAAATCGGCTAAACAAGGGGAAACTATCCCCGCTGGTTTGTTGACATACCCACCATTGATGGCGGCGGACATTTTGTTATACCAAACCAACTATGTGCCGGTAGGAGATGACCAACGTCAACATATCGAGTTAACTCGTGACTTGGCGCAACGTTTCAATTTCAAATATGGCGAAGTATTTGCTATGCCGGAAATTAAAACGACTGTAGGTGGCGCTCGTGTCATGTCCTTGCAAGATCCAACGAAGAAAATGAGTAAGTCTGATGATAACAATTGGGCGACAATCCGCTTGTTGGATGCGCCAGATGTAGTGGTGAAAAAGATTAAAAAAGCAGCCACTGACTCTGAGGGCGTAGTGCGTTACGATAAAGAAAAACAGCCTGGCATCTCCAACTTGATGGGCATTTATAATGCTTTAACAGGAGATTCCTTCGAGGCTATTGAAAGCATGTATGCTGGCAAAAATTATGGAACTTTCAAAGGTGACATTGCAGACCTATTAGTAGAAGCGTTGACACCAATCCATGAGCGGTATGCAGAATTAATTGACAGCCCAGAACTAGATACGATTTTGACACAAGGTGCTGAAAAAGCTGCCTCCGTGGCGAACGTAACACTAGCTCGTGTAGAAGAAGCCATGGGCTTGCGACGTAAGTAATGAGGAAGATGTAATGAGATACCCTTGGGTGTTTCATTACATCTTTTTAATCATAGGGATCTATGATGAGGCCTACATATTGTAAACGAGGGGGACAGGGAGTTTACAATATATGTAACTTGAGTTTGAAATATATGTAATTAGTGTTTAAATATATGTAATTCGTGTAGATTGCCTGTGCTTGTGTAGACGATAGTGGACAAGGCAGATAGTGTTGTCCATATTTGGGAGAGGAACTATGAAACGTGAAGAATTAGAAGAGATATTCCCCTGCGGAAGGATCCAAGAAGAACTGCATAATTCGACCGTCATGGTATGGGGCTTTCAGCTGATCTATGCAGCCGTTGCGGTGTGGGGCATCTATCGTGGGGTACTCATCTACCGAGAACTGGGCACGGGTCTAAACATGTGGTTTGTCCTAGCTGTGTTAGTATCGGGGTATGCACTGATGCGCATGAATCAACAAGACGATGTGGAGGTATACATCGCCACCGAAGGGATTATCCTACGGCAGGCGCCCATCGCTGTGAAAGAACGAATCGAACGATTTTTCTCCCCCGACCTGTACCTGACCTTTGTCCACTATCGGGGCATCATGGGCCTAGGGGAAGACTGGAAAACATTGTATGTTCAAACAGAAACCGGTGGCATTTATCTAGTGCCTATTAGCTTGCAATATTTGAGTCACCAAGATAAGATGAAAGTGCTGGAGGCATTGGGACGGAATAAAGAGAGTCGTTGAAAGGAGATGCTTTAGTCATGAATGATGAATTTAATTACTGGGTTAATCAATACCACGACACGGATAAAGAGGTATATAGAGAACTTCTCTTTTCTGAAATGATCGATAGCAAACACAAAGGTGATGAAACACGATTTACTGCATTGGCTAAATTGCGTCAACGGCTATACGAAGCTACCACAGAAGATGAAGTAGTAAGAATAAAACAAGAATTTCATGCATTGGGGTGAAAGTGGGAATATCAAATTTACATTGCTTTTGCTTTCATCTGATGTTATTAGCTGGATAGTAGTTAGGTTGATTTTACACACAAACGGAACTACTTAGCATATTTTTATCTTTCAAAAGGTCATGTTAAAGAAAACGATTTGTAAGGCTGTGTTGGAACGATTGTTAGATATTTCAATTAAAGATATCGTTTACATTCAGGAGGAGAAAACTCTAGATGTAAGCTTGGAAACAAAAAGTGTCCGCTTAGATGTGTATGTGAACGATGACAGGGGAACTGTGTTCAATATTGAAATGCAAACTAGCAAGGATATGGAAGAACTGGTAAAACGGACTCGTTTTTACCAAAGTATTTTGGATATGTATCACTTACAAAAGGGGCAGAAGTACATGACTTTGAATGATTCATATATCATTTTTATTTGTACATTTCCCGTATTCAGTGGCAATCGGCATAAGTATACTTTCAAGAACATTTGCATGGAAGAACATGATATTCTGCTGAACGACGTGGCGACGAAGTTATTTTTGAGTACGAAGGGTAGAAAGAACGACATTTCCAAACCGTTGCAACGGTTTTTGGACTATGTAGATGGACATGCTGCATCAGATGATTTACTAAGAGATATTGAAAGCGCCGTAGATGAGGCAAAACATTGTGAGACTTGGAGGGAGGAATATTCAATGCTATCAATGGATCATTATACATATTGGAAAGAAGGCGTGGCTGAGGGGAGAGCAGAAGGTCTAGCAGAAGGCCGAGTAGAAGGCAAAGCTGAGGTAGTAGTTCAAATGCTACGAGAAAAATTATCCCTAGAGATGATTGCCAAGCTTACTAATTTAACCCTAGATGAAATTAAGAAAATTGGTAAAGCACACGCATTGATATAATGCAGATAGATATAGATAAAATAAGCGATATGCCTAGTAGATGACTAGTCGTATCGCTTTTTTTGTTAGGGCTGAACTATCGGGACTTTTATAATTTAGAAAATCAATCATAGGATATACTAAGTACACAGTTAAGAGAGTAAGAAAGGTGGTGAAAGTATGGAAGAATTACTCTTGTTGTTATTACTATCCGGC
>CAUQLO010000075.1:0-5042 GCA_963518725.1 uncultured Veillonella sp.
TAGTATTAATTGACATTCTATAGAAAATAGTTTACTATTATCAAATATAAAAGTTTATATTGTTTAAGGAGGTTTTACTATGACGGACTCGCAACAAGAGTTAAAGCGTGGTCTTAAAAATCGCCACGTTCAATTATTAGCCATCGGTGGTGCCATCGGCACAGGTTTATTCCTTGGCTCTGGGCGATCTATTAGTTTAGCGGGCCCCTCTATCCTCCTCACGTATCTGATTACAGGTATTATCTGTTTCTTTATGATGCGTGCCTTAGGAGAGTTATTACTTTCCAATTTAGATCACCATTCCTTCATCGACTTTGTAGAAGAATATTTAGGTGATCGAGCGGCCTTCATCACAGGTTGGACCTATTGGTTCTGTTGGCTTTCACTGGCCATGGCGGACTTAACTGCGGTCGGCTTATACATGCAGTACTGGATACCGTGGATGCCACAATGGATACCGGCCCTCATCGTACTAGGCATATTACTAGTTATGAATTTGACAGCAGTCAAACACTTTGGTGAAATGGAGTTTTGGTTCGCTTTAATAAAAGTAATCGCCATCGTATCACTCATCATCATTGGTCTTATCATGATCCTCACAGGATTCACTACCAATGCAGGAGCCGCCGCCTTTGAAAATCTATGGAATTACGGCGGTTGGTTCCCAAATGGAACGATGGGTTTCATCTTGTCTTTCCAGATGGTAGTATTTGCTTTCACAGGCATTGAACTAGTTGGCCTCACAGCTGGGGAAACGGAAAATCCGAAAAAGGTTATCCCTATGGCCATCAATAACATTCCATTGCGAATCATTCTATTCTATATTGGTTCCCTTGCGATCATTATGAGTATTTACCCATGGATTGCGGTAGACCCAAATTCTAGTCCTTTCGTAGCTGTATTTAATGCGGTGGGTATCCTAGCCGCTGCGAGTATTGTAAACTTCGTTGTTCTAACATCGGCGGCATCTGCCACTAACTCTGGTATCTTCTCCACAAGCCGTATGATCTATGCCCTTTCCAAGCGTGGACATGCTCCAAGTAGAATGAAACGATTGACGAACCATGCCGTACCCTATCAGGCAACACTATTCTCCGCTGCGGCCTTACTATTTACCGTAGTCTTGAACTATGTCATGCCTGAAAGCGTATTCATCATGATTACGTCCATCTCCACATTCTGCTTCATCTATATTTGGGCCATCATCGTCGTATGCCACCTCAAATATCGGAAACAACACCCAGAATTGGCAAAACAGTCTACCTTTACCATGCCATTGTACCCATTCATGAATTACCTGATCCTAGCGTTCTTCCTATTCATCTTGGTCGTACTAGCATTACAAAGCGACACACGCATCGCCCTCATGTTTACACCATTCTGGTTCATCCTACTATGGGCCTTCTACTCCATGTTGGCACCTAGCGATGACGATGAAACAACAACAAAATAACACACAAAAAAAGTGTGACCATCCGTCACACCTTTATCTTTTTTACATAATGTGGTATACTATAGGTAATAAAAAGAAGGGCCACCAACGTGTCGATGGCGTTAGGCTCATCTCTAAAGTGATAAAGTAGATATGCCTAACATATTAAGGTCTAGGAAACCTTATGTCGTTAGGCATTATCATCAATTATTTGAACAAATCAATGATTCGTACTAATAAGTCTAAAAATAAAATCAATAAATAGATTTTTTCAAACTTTGTCATAGTACCACCTCCTCCCATAATTAGGAAGAGATGAGCCCAACTCACGTCGGTGATCCTTCTGTATTTTAATTATAGCACAAAATATGCAAAACGTTATAATTTGAAAAATATTTTTTAGAAAATAGACAATCTATCCATAAGGAACGCAGCACTAGCAAAGAACATCTTGTGGTGATTTCATTGCCAAAATAGCATATAACTAAAAGAGCACGACATGTTCCGGAGCAAACCTAACCACTGTATCAGTTTGCGTAGGAATATGTCGTGCTCTTACCTTTGCGCAATCTAGATAAATCACCACAAGGTTTCATAGAAAAACAAGTGCCGCTCTCTCCTACGGCGCCCCACCTGTGTATGAGTTCTTTCTGTGAGGTACCAAAATTAATCTATGCAAGAAACGAGCAACAAGTCTAGTGATTATACCGAATCGTAGATAATCTTATGGCATTATCATTGCCTAAATAAAAACAACACTAAAAACGAGCAACATGTTCCGGAGCAAACCTAACCACTGTATCAGTTTGCGTAGGAATATGTTGCTCGTTTCTTTTGCAATCTAACAAATATGCCACAAGATTTCGCAACATAACCGAATGTTGCTCGTTCCCCCTAGCGTGAGTTCCGCCGAAAGAACTCATACACAGCCAAAGCCGCTTTTTTGTTCATCCCCTCAACTTTCTCCAGTTCTTCCAACTCCGCCACTCGCATAGCATCTAAGTTCCCAAAATGCTTATACAATGCTTTTCTTCGTTTCGGTCCTATCCCCTCGATATGGTCGAGAACGGATTCTAAGTTCCGCTTTCCACGCAATCTACGATGGTAGGTAATAGCAAAGCGATGGGCTTCATCACGAATTTGTTGGAGCAATTGTAATTCTGGCGTATGGTGTTCTAGAATAATACTTTCCGACTCCCCTTCTACGAATACTTCCTCGATTCGTTTCGCTAAGGATATGACGGGTACATCGGTAACACCCATAGCGCGAATAACCGGTAAGGCTGCATTTAACTGACCTTTACCACCATCGATGATAATCAAATCTGGCATAGGCCAATCTTTTTCATTGCCGTAGCGCCGTTCCATAATCTCCGCCATAGATGCAAAGTCGTCAGGCTTGCCTTGTACTGTTTTCAGCTTAAATCTTCGATACTCTCGTTTCGCCGGCTTTCCACCTTCAAAGACAACCATAGATGCTACAGTTTCTGCCCCTTGCATATGGGAAATATCGTAACATTCCATACGTTCTGGCAATCGTGGCAAGTCGAGCACTTCTGCTAATTTTTTCACAGCCCCACCGGCCTTATCGATAGTGTATTGCCACTGACGACGGCGTTCTGCCAAGAAGTTCTGGGCATTTTCCTCCGCCATCTTGATAAGGTCTTTTTTATAGCCCCGCTGTGGCACAGACACGTCCACTTGTTGTCCTTTCATAGAGGTGAACCATTCACTAAATAATTCACGGTCCACACTGTCCATGGGCAATAGCAATTCTTTAGGTATAAACGTAGATCCTCCATAATACTGTTTGATGAACTCCGTCATCACTAGTTCTGGGCTATCCCCTTCATGTTGGACAAAATAGTTCTCACGTCCCAACAGCCTGCCACTGCGTATGAAAAACAATTGAATGCATGCCATAGGACCATCGATGGCCATACCCAGCACATCCATATCGCCTCGCTGTGTGACCATGCGTTGCTTTTCTTGTACCTTTTGGATGCTCAACAAGTCATCACGGTATTTCGCTGCTAACTCAAACTCTAGATCCTCTGAGGCTTGCTCCATCTTGGACGTAATCTCTTGGATGACCTTAACTTGTTTCCCTTCAAAAAGAGCTACAATATCATCGATGTATTTACGATAGGCCTCCACCGTCACATACTTCATGCAAGGCCCTTCACAATAATGCATATGATATTGCAAACAAGGTCGTTCTACTTTCATACTTTTACAAGTGCGCAGTGGATAATAGGAGCGCAAGATACGCAGTACATGATGTACCGCTGTCACATCTGTGAAAGGCCCAAAATACTTCGCTCCATCTCGTTCTAAACGACGAGTCATAAACAAGCGGGGATACTCTTCTTGGACCGTCACTTTCACGTAAGGATATGTCTTATCATCTCGGAGCATAATATTATATTTCGGATGGTGCTCCTTGATTAAAGTCGCCTCTAGGATAAGGGCTTCCATTTCTGTTTTCGTTTGGATTGTTTCCACATCCCATGCACGGCGCATCATGGCCGTCACTTTCACAGAACGGTTTACATCTTGCTGCACATAGGACCGCACTCGATTGCGCAAGTTGATGGCCTTTCCTACATAGATAATGCGCTGGTACTTGTCACGCCACAAGTAGACCCCTGGTGTGGTAGGCAGATAGCTTACCTTTTCCAGTATATACGCTTGCTGTTCCGTATCACCCATCATCATATCTTGTTGACGAGATGGCTGAAAGTCTACTTCTTCTGCTTGCAATTGTCTGTCGATAGGATTCATGGTGTGTCCTCAGTGTGCAACGGATGTTGTTCCATATAGTTCCTAGTTTTCCCTAACACAGGACCTAAGAATTTGCCCGTGTAACTTTCAGGCAAAGCAGCAATCTCCTCAGGTGTACCAGTACCCACAATGATACCGCCACGGAAACCACCTTCTGGACCTAAATCAATAATATGGTCCGCCGTTTTGATGACATCTAAATTATGCTCGATAACCACCACAGTATCCCCACCATCTGTGAGCTTTTGCAATACCTCTAAAAGCTTGCGGATATCTTCTACATGTAATCCAGTAGTCGGCTCATCCAGGATATATAAGGTTTTCCCTGTACTGCGACGAGCCAGTTCAGTAGCTAGTTTCACACGCTGTGCTTCCCCACCAGATAAGGTAGTCGCCGCTTGGCCTAAGCGAATATAGCCTAAGCCCACTTCTTGTAAAGTCACCAATTTACGGTGGATTTTTGGGATAGCGCTAAAGAAATCTACCGCTTCATCCACGACCATGTCTAATACATCGGCAATGCTTTTACCTTTGTACTTCACTTCCATCGTCTCTCGATTGTATCGAGCTCCTTTACATACCTCACACGGTACATACACATCTGGCAAGAAATGCATTTCGATTTTGATGATACCATCGCCACGACACGCTTCACAGCGACCGCCTTTGACATTAAAGCTGAATCGCCCTGCTTTATAGCCACGAATCTTTGCTTCATTAGTTTGGCTGTATAACTCACGGATCGCATCGAACACACCTGTGTAGGTGGCTGGATTAGAACGTGGTGTTCGTCCGATCGGACTTTGGTCAATATTGATGATTTTAT
>CAUQLO010000076.1:0-4953 GCA_963518725.1 uncultured Veillonella sp.
GATATAAAATTTAATGGAAAAAAGGAGCGAGCTCTAGGAGCCGCTCCTTTTTTGCAACAGTTTACAGTCACTTGTTTAGATATGGACTATGTACCGACCTATGTTGTACCTATACCGATTAGTAATAGCAAGAGAAAGAAACGTGGCTATAACCAAGTAGATCTATTATTTCAGCGATGGGTACAAGAACAACAGTGGCAATGGAAAGAATTGCTGATCAAACTGGATGGGTCGAAACCGATGTGGTCTTTAACGAAGGAAGAGCGAAAGATAAATATGAAAGGTCATTTCATAGCCCGCACCAAAGGCGTAGGCATCGACCCTAACCAAGCCATCGATATCCTTATTGTCGATGATATCTATACAACGGGAGCCACCTTATTAGAGGCAGCCTCTGCTCTGCACGAGAAGTATCCGAAGGCAACAATAAAGGCTCTCACTTTAGCAAGTGGAGCCTGAATGTTATCCTAAAATTTCTATGAAGGCTTTTACGATATCTGGATCGAACATGGTACCAGAGTGTCGGAATAAGTCTTGTTTGATTTGACTACGTGGTTGTAATGTTGTATCGGAAGATGGGTCGATAGATGTCACATAATAGTCAGCAATGCCGATGATACGTGCTCCTAATGGAATGTTAGCACCTCGTAAATGTTTTGGAAAACCAGTGCCATCCCACCGTTCATGATGGTATTTGATGTACGGGATAATCGGTTGGCACACAGAATAGTTCTCGATCATGCTCGCCCCAAATACTGGATGTTGTTTATACTTAGATAACTCTTGACGGTTTAAGTATGGGAACTTCATCAATAGTGTAGAAGGAAGGCAAATCAAACCTAGATCATGTAAATACGCAGCTTGGCGAATTAATTCGATTTCTCCTTTAGGAAGTCCTAATTTCGCAGCAATCGCTACAGAATAATTGGCAACCTGTACAGAATGGGTGTATAAGGTTTGACTCTTCATATGAATCATTTGTAGGAGCTGAGCTGTAATCGATGCTAAGCTACTAGTGTCTTGTTCGTATGCTCTTGACTCCTGCATTAATGATAACATAAACATGGTAAAACCCTTCCATAATCAATAGAAACGGTGTCAACCATCAGTGGGATTCACCGTTTTTAAATTACTCGTATACTTTAGTAAACACATTATACAATAATTTCCAAGTCTTGAATATACCCCATGGAGTGGACAAAAATGCACGAATTTCTTCTCATCTTATTAAGTTAATATGAGAATGTGATAATATGGGGATGGGGCTTGGGTCATGTATATTTGGAGAAAAATTGCAAGTCTTTTTTTAGAATTTACTATACAAAAATTATATAATAGGAAAGAAAAAAATCATGATGGACAATGAGTGACAAAAGTTCTTTTTATGGATATAATAAAAGTACATAACGGGTCTGTGGTTGAAAGTCGAGGCCAGTCGCAGGCGAAACGATCCACATAAGCAATAAAAAAATTGTGAGCATGGTGCGGCTTAGATGTAAGACCTGCCGACAATGTCGAGAGGAGTAGTAGTGGGGAGCACGGCTTATGAGCGAACCTTCCAGCAGGCGAGTGTGGGGGCAAAGACCAGGTCAGCCGTATGAAACACAGCAGAAATTGTTCTGCTGTGTATTTTTTTTTGTTCATATTTATATGGAAAGGCTACTTATATATAAGGTGGCACCCTTAGATAGAGGTAAACTCATATAGAAATTCACAATTTTTTTGATAAATAAAAATTCATAAATTTTGCAAAAATATGTTGACTTTTTATTCATAGTAGTTGTATAATTAATCCATAAATTACAGATAGTTATTCAAGGTAAAGGAGAAACAACATGAAAACATTAACTATGAATTGGAAAAAAATGATGATTACTGGTGTATTGGCTATAGGCGTGGTAGCCTTATTAGGAGGTTGTGGATCGCAAGGGGGCGATCAAGCACAAAAAGCAAACACCCTTAAGGTAGGTACTAATGCTACATTCGTACCTTTCGAGTTTAAGAAAGAAGGATCTGAAGAGTTACAAGGCTTTGATATTGAAGTAGCTACAGAAATTGCAAAACGGACTGGTAAAACGATTGAATTTAAAAATGTTCCATTCGATGCATTAGTACCTGCTTTAGACAATGGAGAAATTGACTTGGCTGCATCGGGTATGACAATTACAAAAGCGCGGACTGAAAAAGTTGGTTTCAGTATGCCGTATTATGAATCTGGTATGGCTGTAGTCGTAAAAGAAATTAGTTCTATTAAAGGTTTAAACGATTTATCTGGTAAAACGATTGCCGTACAAATGGGTACAACTGGTGCTGACTTAGCCTCTAAAATTAACGGCGCTATTGTGAAAAACTTTGACCACACTAGCGATGCTTTATTAGAATTGAACAATGGTGGCGTAGAAGGAGCCTTAATCGACCTTCCAGTAGCGCAATATTATGCAGCGAATCATGCAGATCAACACTTACAAGTTATTGCCTACCCAAATACAAAAGAATACTTTGGTTTGGCGATGAATAAAAAGAACAAAGACCTTATCGAAAGTGTTAATAAAGCATTAACAGAGATGAAACAAGACGGTACGTTAAACAAAATGTATCAAAAATGGTTCAAAACTGATATGCCTAGCGATATGCCCGTGACATATGAAGGAAAATAAGGTACTATATAAGGAGGCTGTATAGCCTCCTTACTATGTTATGAATGAAAGGATGTATAGGAAACGATGGATTTTAATTGGCAGTTGATTCTCGACTCTTTACCTCTGTTAATCGGAGGGGCTGGAATCACCATTCAAATTACGCTGATGAGCGTAGGGCTTGGTTTCTTTATTGGCCTTGTTGTGGCTTTAATGAATTTATCTCGATTTAAACTAATTCGTTTAATCGCAAAATGTTATGTAGAATTATTCCGTGGCACACCTCTATTAGTGCAAATCTTTATGATTTACTTCGGGGGTCCTAAATTATTGGGTGCCATTGTCAATGCAAACGGGGCACCAGAACCAATTGGACCGTATTTGGCAGCTGTATTGGCATGTTCCATTAACTCTGGAGCCTATGTATCTGAAATTTTCCGTGCCGGCATCCAATCCATTAATAAAGGACAAATGGAAGCAGGTCGCTCTCTCGGTTTGACATGGTTCCAAACGATGCGCTACATCATCATGCCACAAGCTTTCAAAGCCATCATTCCACCGTTGGGCAATGAATTTATTGCGATGTTGAAAGATACATCCCTAGTAGCGGTGATCGGTTTTGAAGAATTAACTCGTCGAGGTCAATTGATTATTGCCCGTACCTATGGATCCTTTGAAATTTGGACGGCAGTAGCGATTATCTACTTAATTATGACACTGACCATTTCCCGATTTGTTGCGTACTTAGAAAGGAAATATAACATTAAATGATACAGTTACAAGATGTACATAAATATTTTGGACAATTGCATGTCTTAAAAGGGGTGACCACATCGATCGACAAAGGTGAAGTGGTGGTTATCATTGGCCCTTCTGGTTCTGGTAAAAGTACCGTATTGCGTTGCATGAACTATTTAGAGGAACCCACATCTGGGGATGTCATTGTAGATGGCATGAACTTGAATGTGAAAGAAAACATCAATAATGTACGTGCAGAAGTGGGCATGGTATTCCAACGATTCAACTTGTTCCCACATATGACGGTGTTGGACAATATCACATTAGCACCGCAAAAAATTAGAGGACTTTCAAAAGCAGAAGCAGAAACAATCGCCCATGATTTATTGGGAAAAGTAGGTCTATCTGATAAAGCAGAGGCCTACCCAGAACAATTATCCGGGGGCCAGCAACAACGTGTTGCTATCGCTCGTGCGTTGGCGATGAAGCCGAAAGTAATGCTCTTTGACGAACCAACCTCCGCACTGGATCCAGAGATGGTTAGCGAAGTATTGGACGTTATGAAAGCCTTAGCAGAAGAAGGCATGACCATGGTTATCGTAACCCATGAAATGAGCTTTGCCAAAGAAGTGGCGACTCGCGTTTTATTCGTAGATGGTGGAGAAATCCTTGAAGAAGGCACACCAGAAGCCGTATTTGACGCACCACAACATGAACGGACGAAATCCTTCTTATCGAAAGTAATTCGATAAATATATATGACATACTACCCTACATGGTGAAATACCGGTAGGGTAGTATTTTTGTTTCTATAGGGCTATATTCTGACATGAAAAAGACCGGTAGGTATTTTTTGTTTTTCATAAGGCTATATTCTGATATGAAAAAAACGGTAGGTAGTTTTTTGAGCTATAAGGCTATACTATGATATGGAGAAATACGAGCAGCCTAGTTTTGTATATATAGAGAGACAGGTGCATAAATTATTCATAAAGAATAAATATTATAATATTTCATAGTGATTTTTAATGAAAAATGAATATTAAGAGTGTGTGCAAATAGAATAAAGACAACGATATGCAGAAAAATGATTGTACAATCTTGATAACCGAATGATTACGAAAATTCATAAAAATAAAAAATATACTGAATATAAATTGAAATATATAGTAAATATACAAATTTATAAATATATCTGAAGCCTTTATATTACTAGTATATATAGATATAATTGATTAATAATTGCAATAAGGTATATCAATCTGGAAATTACTTGAAAATAATAAAAAATTTTGATTGACACCATACATTTATAGTGATAACATGAAAGCAAGATCTAGATTATCTAGATCGCTTGCAGTATTAACTATGTAGGAGGAATTATCATGCTTGGGAAAGTAAAATGGTTCAGTGCAGAAAAAGGATATGGTTTCATTGAAAGAGAAGATGGCAGCGATGTATTCGTTCATTTTTCTGCAATCCAAGAAGATGGCTTTAAATCCTTATCTGAAGGACAACAAGTAGAGTTTGACATTGTAGATGGCAACCGTGGTCTTCAAGCGGCTAACGTATATAAAGC
>CAUQLO010000077.1:0-4839 GCA_963518725.1 uncultured Veillonella sp.
ACAAAGGTTGACCTTCTTTTGCTATTTTATTTTCCCACAAACATTTTACACTAACAAAGGAGCTGTAACCCCATGTTTATATCAACATGTTTGTTACAGCCCCTCATAGTTTCAAAAATCAAATCTTAGTGTCCTTCTTTAACTTGGAAAATTTCCCCTGTGAAAGCGTCGATTTTTATCTCTACTTCACGAGTCAAGGTTTCTCCGTCTACTTCATAGTGAGGACGACCATGATCTGTATCATACTTTACTTTTTCAATGCGATAGTCTGGGTATGCCGTTTTAAAGATTTCCATTGCTTTTTCTTGTGTGATTTGTACTTGTTGCTGTGTTGCTTGTGGTGCTACAGTTCCTGTTTGTTGTGGCACTGCTCCGTTTGTCGCTCCTGCTGGTGTTCCATTCGTCACCGGTGCTACTTGAATTGGCCCCTTCACAGCGGGGATGGCACGTGTGTACTGCTCACGGTCTTGATACCAGAACCAACCTATAGCGCATGCCGTTACAATGGCACCTACTAAAAAAGAAATAATGCTTCGTTTCATACTGTATCTCCTTGCTTAACTTTACATTCTGAACTTTCATATAGAAATCGGCATCACCTATAGTACATTCGCATAGTGCGTCTATATCATACATATACATTATATATCTGTATTATATATCTACATATTTCTATATGGCTTATAGGAATATAGTATCACACCTATATTTCTATCAGCAAGGGATATCCCAAAACTTCATGAAGCTTTTAAACTTCCTCTTGTATACTGCCTACCTTCATAACATATAGAAAAACCAAGCCCCCCCAATATTTGCCTATACCTTAGCAATATGTGGGGAATTATATCCTCACAGAACATCATAGATTTTATAATGCCCTAAGACCTGCAAGTAATTGGAAAGTTCTCGCACTTCCGCCAACGCTTGTTGCACGTCTGCTTCGCGGCCTTCCCCCTCAATATCGATGTAGAAAAAGTACTCCCACGGTGTATGCATGGATGGTCGTGACTTGATGTTGACCATGTTCAGTTGATGGCCCTCGAAAACTCGTAGGACTTTCACCAGTGCCCCTGGTGTATCCGGCGTTTGTACGATGATGCTCAATTTGTGCGCATCACGGATCACTACGTCCTTGTGGGTGATGATGAAGAATCGTGTAAAGTT
The DNA here is from genome assembly GCA_963518725.1 of uncultured Veillonella sp. Lineage (GTDB taxonomy): Bacteria > Bacillota > Negativicutes > Veillonellales > Veillonellaceae > F0422. Next base: position 1,165 of record CAUQLO010000077.1, read on the forward strand.
TTCCTTAAAGTTTGCAATGTCTGGCGCCAATAGTGTGAGTCCGTATAGTTCTTGAGCAGATGCGTTGGCAATACACGCTTTCGTCACATCCTGTGTATCGCTTACGTATTTCGCACTCATAGCGGTATTGTTCATAGGACCCAATTGCCACGAACTGTGCATTGCCAAAAATTGCGAGCATTGCATGAGGGCTTGTTCGTGGGAGTATACCTCTTGAATCGAATCAAGGCTGGCACCTGGAACGCCTAGCAAACTATGACTAATGCGGTGTCGCACTTCCCCAACAATATGAATATTCTTATCTTTGATTAAATCCGTACTGTCCCGCACTTCTCCAACAATGGAGTTTTCAATGGGCAATATGGCATAATCGATGCGTCCTTCGTGAACAGCCTGTACGAGCTCACGATGGCTTTGACACCGTTCAATCCGTTGCCCTTCCACGGAGCCTCCCTTTTCTATATATTTTGAAAGTACATTCTGCAACACTTCATAGGCATAGGCCCCAGGTACCCCTGTATAGCCTAGCACAGAGTGCGCTAACTGTAGATCTGTAACTCTTTCATCTGCCATGGTTAACCCTCCTACTTTCTATTCCTAACATTGACATATGTACTCTATTATACACAAAAGCACATAAAAACTTAACTAGAATATACATCTACCCCTTTTTTATAATTTTCATAGACGTCGCATACGCTAGTATTCTTATTACTCAAGTTAACTTCTGTGATGCCTACGAACTTTCTTATAAAATACCCTTGCTATCTGAATACGCCTATGCTAGAATATGGTTAGTATATCCGCAAGAGCGGTCCATAAGTATGGTGCGCCCCACCATGGAATGTGCTATCATTTCGCAAGAGTGGCCTTTGAGTATGGTGCGCCCCACCATGAAATGTACTATCATTTCGCAAGAGCGGTCTTTAAGTATGGTGCGCCCCACCATGGATATACTAATTTGCAATATCAGCCGAGCTATGTCTCGGCTTTTCTTTTTACCTAACAGGAGATTACGTCTAACTGTAAAGGAGTGATACTATGCAACGAACTATCTATCTCGCTGGGGGTTGTTTTTGGGGCTTAGAGGCCTATTTCAAACGCATTCCCGGCATTATAACAACCTCTGTCGGCTATAGCAACGGACATCATGCCAACCCTTCTTATGAAGAGGTCTGCCGTGGCAGTGGCCATGTGGAAACTGTAAAAGTGACTTACGACGATGCAACCATATCCCTGTCTCAAATCATTCAATACTTTTTGCGCGTTATCGATCCTTTCAGCGTCAATAAACAAGGCCCTGACACAGGCATCCAATATCGCAGTGGCATCTATTATGAACATCCAGAGGACAGGAGTTCTATTGAAAGTACTTTGACCCTTGCCAATTCCCATTATCATCAGCCCTTCGCTATTGAAGTACTGCCCCTCGATTCCTTTTACCCCGCCGAAGACTATCACCAAGACTATTTAGACAAGAATCCTGGTGGCTACTGTCATATCAATATTGCCAAAGCCTATGAGCCCCTCATTGAGGAAGATGGATATACGAAACAGTCAGACGAGCAATTACGTGATGATCTTAGTCCTATGGCCTATTCGGTGACTCAGGAAAATGCTACGGAACAGCCATTTTCTCATCCTTACACTGATGAGTTCCGCCCTGGCTTGTATGTGGACGTAACTACGGGAGAACCTTTGTTTATTTCCGCTGAGAAATTTGATTCTGGCTGTGGTTGGCCTAGCTTTGCCAAGCCTATCAACAGCGATGTCATTCGGTACTATCAGGATGATAGCCTCTTCGGACATTCTCGCATCGAAGTGCGCAGTCGCATTGGTGATGCCCATTTAGGTCATGTCTTTGAAGATGGCCCTAGAGATATGGGTGGTCTTCGATACTGTATTAACGGTGCTGCGCTCCGCTTTATTCCCCTCGAAGAACTAGAGGCGCAAGGCTATGGGGCTTTACAAAACATCGTACGAGAATCAATTGACAAATAATTTATGATAAAGCATTACGTTTTTATACAAAATCCTTAACTAACAGATTACCAAAGCATAATAAGACGCATTGCGTAAACTTACAAAAAGCAATCGCCTATCACGATTCTTGGATAGAAGAGCATCCATAATGCTTTTGCAAAAACGCGGCATACTCCAGTATAAACTTAACCATCGTATCAGTTTGTGGAGGAGTGTGCCGCGATTTTTTATACCTTATATACTCTTACATCTTATCCTAAGTGCGCGATGACAGCGTCAGTCATGCCTTGGGTATTCACTTTAGTAAATCCTTCACGGTACATATCGCCTGTGCGATAGCCCGCATCAAGGACAGCTGTCACTGCTTGTTCGATAGAGTCTGCTACTGCTGGTAAGTCCAAGGAGTAACGACACATCATGGCAGCAGATAAAATCGTACCTAATGGATTGGCAATGCCTTGTCCTGCAATATCTGGAGCCGAACCATGGATTGGTTCATACAAAGAAGTACCTGTACCGATGGAGGCAGATGGCAACAAACCAAGGGATCCAGAAATAACAGCCCCTTCATCACTCAAGATATCTCCAAATAAGTTCGTTGTCACTAACACATCAAATTGGCCTGGGTTTGTTACCAATTGCATGGCTGTGTTATCTACATAGTAGTAATCCATGTTGATGTCTGGATTGGCTTCTGCTTTTTCTTTTGCAATTTTACGCCACAAACGAGAGGATGCCAATACGTTAGCTTTGTCTACGCTCACCACTTTGCCAGAACGTTTACGTGCTGTTTCTACAGCTACATCCATGATACGTTCCACTTCATAACGAGCGTAAGTCTCTTTGTCCCAAGCAAATTCGTTTGGACCTTCTCCTTGTGCTTCTTCCCGTTCTCCAAAGTAGATGCCACCAGTTAATTCACGAACGATGACAAAGTCTACGTTTTCTACCAATTCTGGTTTCAATGGAGAGAACTCACGCAACGCTGGATAGATTTTCACTGGGCGCAAGTTACAGAACAAGCCCAATGCTTTACGCAAACCAAGGATGGCTTTTTCAGGACGGATGGATGGATCTATATCATCCCATTTAGGACCACCCACAGCCCCTAATAGTACCGCATCTGCTGCTTGGCATGCCTCGATGGTGTCTTGTGGCAAAGGTTCACCGAAAGCATCGATAGCTGCACCACCAGCTTTTTTCTCAATCCAGTTTGCTGTTACACCAGCTTTCGCAAAGGCTGCGTCCACCACAGCGCGCGCCGAATTTGTTATTTCTTCCCCAATGCCGTCACCAGCAATTAGGACAATTTGTTTTTCACTCATAGTATTCCTCATATCTATATTTTTTATCATCTAACACACACACCATATGGGGTACCACTAGGCTAATCAATAGTAGCTTTGCCTAGGATATCCTATTAGACAGATTAGTTTTGTCTATTTTTTGCAAAGTTTACCAATCCACCTGCTTTGGCAATGTTTTGCACAAATTGTGGTAATGCCGTTCCCTGGTAGCTTTCACCGGTAGTCACATTATGGACAACACCTGTAGCCATTTCCACTGCGATTTCGTGACCTTCTTGAATGCGGTCCACAGCCTCGCCAATTTCAATCACAGGCAAACCGATGTTGATGGCATTGCGGAAGAAAATACGAGCAAAGCTATCTGCTACGATGCAAGAAATGCCTT
>CAUQLO010000078.1:0-4758 GCA_963518725.1 uncultured Veillonella sp.
GTATGACAATGAGTGGGGCTATTCCTCTCGTATTGTTGACCTAGCTGTGTACATGGGCAAACGAGGCTTATAATTTGCCGGGGACTACGAGAGTAGTCCCTTTTTGTCATGGTTACAAATCTACAATGATATCAGATTTTTAAATAGACCCATACATATATATTGAAATATACTATATTGCAAATACATAGGAGACAGTATGAAACTTTCACTAGCAAATATGAATGTAGCGAACAAAACAGTATTTGTTCGAGTTGATTTTAATGTGCCTCTGAAAGACGGTGTAATCACTGATGACACTCGTATTCGTGCGACGTTGCCAACGTTGCGCCATTTGGTTGACCAAGGGGCAAAAGTTGTCATCGCATCGCACTTAGGCCGTCCAAAAGGAGAGCGTAAACCAGAGTTTACCTTAGCGCCTTGTGCAAAACGATTGAGTGAACTCTTAGAACAGCCAGTTCGCTTCGTAGAAGATTGCATCGGCGACATTCCGGCAAAAGCAGTGAGTGAAATGCAATCTGGTGATGTGTTGGTATTAGAAAATCTTCGTTTCTATAAAGAAGAAGAAAAAAATGATCCTACCTTCGCCAAAGCCTTAGCGGATTTAGCAGAAGTAGGTGTGAATGATGCCTTCGGCGTGTCTCATCGTGCCCACGCCTCTGTGGAAGGGATTACGAAATACTTGCCAATGGGCGCTGGTTTCTTGTTAGAAAAGGAAATTCGCTATGTGGGTGGTGCTGTAGAGCATCCAGAACACCCATTTGCAGCTATCATTGGTGGTGCTAAGGTGAGCGACAAAATCGAAGTGATTTCCAATTTATTGCCAAAAGTAGAAGTATTGATTATTGGCGGTGGCATGGCGAATACTTTCGTAGCAGCCCAAGGTCATAATGTAGGTACTTCCTTGGTAGAAGCAGATAAATTTGAGTTAGCTCGTGAATTAATTGCTCGCGCGAAGGAAACGAACACCAATTTATTGTTACCAGTAGATTTCGTAGTAGCGGATGCTTTCAGTGAAACTGCGAATCATAAGGTAGTGGATGCCACAGCGATCGAAGATGGTTGGATGGCATTAGATATTGGACCGAAGAGCCGTGAGTTATTTGCTGAGGCCTTGGCACCGATGAAGATGATCGTTTGGAACGGTCCGATGGGCGTGTTCGAAATGGAAGCCTTCGCTGGTGGTACCAATGCGGTGGCGAAAGCGGTGGCAGAGGCTAGCGCGACCACTATCGTAGGGGGTGGCGATTCTGTTGCAGCCATCGAAAAAAGCGGTTTAAGTCATAAAATTTCTCATATTTCCACTGGTGGCGGTGCGTCCTTAGAATATTTAGAAGGCAAAGTGTTACCAGGCATTGCAGCCTTACAAGAGGCATAGGAGGTTATCATGCGACAACCGATCATTGCAGGAAACTGGAAAATGCATATGACGAATACGGAAGCCACTGTATTCGTTGAACAATTGAAAACCTTAGTGGCTGATGCAATCTGCGAAGTCGTTGTATGTCCGCCTTTCACGGCTATTAGTACAGTGGCTGATTTAGCGGAAGATACCAAGGTTCGCGTGGGAGCTCAAAATGTGTTCCACGAAGAATCTGGCGCCTATACAGGGGAAGTATCTCCGGTGATGTTGACGGATTTAGGTGTGTCCTACGTGATTGTGGGCCATTCCGAGCGCCGTTCTATTTTTAAAGAAGCGGATCGCTGTGTAAACAAACGTGTACGCATCGTTTTACAACATGGAATGAGCCCAATCCTTTGCGTAGGTGAAAGCTTAAACCAACGTGAAAGCGGAGAAACGGTGGCCTTCATTCATTCCCAATTAGAAATGGGATTGCATGGAGTACCTGCAGAAGAAATGACGGAAGTTGTCATTGCCTACGAACCGATTTGGGCCATTGGCACTGGTCGTACGGCTACAGCGGAACAAGCGGGCGAAGTATGCCAAAGCATTCGTGAGAAAATCGCCACTATGTATACGCCGGACATTGCAGAACAAGTACGCATTCTCTACGGTGGCAGTGTAAAACCGGAGAATGCGAAAGATATTTTAGCCCAAGCCCACGTAGATGGTGCGTTAGTGGGCGGTGCTTCCTTGGAAGCAGAGACTTTCACAGGCATTATTAAGGCCTGTTAACATAGGCTTGAGGTAAAGTATGGCAAAATTAAAAGGACCAGTGATGCTAACCATCCTTGATGGATTCGGCATTGGGGACGGTCAAGACCCAACAAATGCGGTGGTACAAGCGAACCCCCGAACATTTTTAGACCTATGGGACACGTGTCCTCACACCTTGTTAGAAGCGTCTGGTATGGCCGTAGGCTTGCCGGATGGACAAATGGGAAACTCCGAAGTAGGCCATTTGAACATCGGCGCTGGACGTATTGTGTACCAAGAATTGACGCGCATCACAAAAGAGGCGCAGGAAGGGACTTTATTCACTCGCCCTACCTTGGTGAAAGTGTATGAAGAAGGGGCTAAACAAGCTTTACATCTAGTGGGCTTGTTGTCGGATGGGGGAGTGCATTCCCATATTGACCATTTGAAAGCCTTACTTCGTGGCGCTAAAGAGGCCGGCGTAGGAACTGTCTACATCCATGCCTTCTTGGATGGTAGAGATGTGCCGCCACAAAGTGCGTTGGCCTACATTGATGATATTGCTCACTACTGCAAAGAATTAGGCTTAGGATCGATTGGAACGGTAGGTGGCCGTTATTATGGTATGGACCGTGACCAACGATGGGAACGAGTGCAACTGGCGTATAATGCCATGGTTTGTGGCAGTGGTACTGCCGTAGCGTGTGCTCATGAAGCAGTGGAACGCAGTTATGCAGAGGAAACGACAGATGAATTTGTTATTCCATCTGTGATAGAAGGGTACAAAGGTATGCAAGATGGCGATGCGATCTTGTTCTTTAACTTCCGTCCTGACCGGGCTCGTCAATTGGTGCGTGCCATGGTAGATCCTGATTTCACTGGCTTTGAACGGAAACATGTATTGCAAGGTTCCTATGTGGCGAGTATGACTCGATATGAAGCGGACTTGCCAGTGCCAGTGGTATATGATAAAGAATTATTAACAGATACCTTAGGAGAAGTGTTATCCAAGGGGGGCTATCGTCAACTGCGCATTGCAGAAACAGAGAAATATGCTCATGTGACGTATTTCTTCAATGGTGGCAAGGAAGATGTGTTCCCTGGGGAAGATAGAATTTTGGTGCCATCTCCAAAGGTGGCAACCTATGATTTACAACCGGAGATGAGTGCTCCAGAGGTAACAGAAAAGGTGGTGGCCGCCATTCGCAGTGGCGAGTATGATATGATTATCTTGAACTATGCGAACCCAGATATGGTAGGCCATACGGGTGATTTCGAAGCCGCAAAACGTGCGATTTTAGCCGTAGATGCGGGACTTTCAGAAATTGTGAAAGCCATTCAAGAGATGAATGGACAGTTGTTGATTACAGCGGACCATGGAAATTCTGAGGTCATGGTGGATCATACCACAGAGATTCCGCACACAGCGCATACCACGAATCCGGTGCCGATCATTTTAGTGGGCGCCCCAGAGGGTGTGACATTGCGACCAGGTCGGCTTTGTGATTTAGCACCAACCATGTTGGCATTAGGGGGCATTGAGCAACCTGAAGCGATGAGTGGTGAAAGTTTGTTAGTACAATAAGGAGAAGTAACAATGGCAGTAATTACTGATGTATACGCAAGAGAGATTATGGATTCCCGTGGCAATCCAACAGTAGAAGTGGAAGTATATTTAGAAGACGGCACAATCGGTCGTGCTGCTGTTCCATCTGGAGCATCCACTGGTCAATTTGAAGCGGTAGAATTGCGTGATGGCGAATCTCCTCGTTATTTAGGCAAAGGTGTATTGCAAGCGGTAGCAAACGTGAATGACATCATTGGACCTGCTATTTTAGGGTTCGATGCGTCTGAGCAAGTGGCGATTGACCGCATTATGATTGAATTGGACGGTACGCCTAATAAAGCAAAATTAGGTGCCAATGCTATTTTAGGAGTGTCTATGGCAGTAGCTCGCGCTGCAGCTGAATCCTATGATTTACCATTGTTCCAATACCTTGGTGGCACGAATGCAAAAGAATTGCCAGTGCCAATGATGAACATTTTAAATGGTGGTGCTCATGCAGATAATAACGTGGATATCCAAGAGTTCATGATTATGCCAATCGGTGCTAGTAGCTTTATGGAAGCATTGCGCTATTGTGCAGAAGTATACCATACATTGAAAGGTGTATTGAAAGCCAAAGGTTTGGCCACAGGTGTAGGTGATGAAGGTGGATTTGCCCCTAATTTAGGTTCCAATGAAGAAGCATTACAAGTGATTACAGAAGCTATTGAAAAAGCAGGCCTTGTAGTAGGTGAAGATATTGTATTTGCTATTGATGCAGCATCCTCTGAGTTCTACAAAGATGGTAAATACCACTTAGCTGGCGAAGGCAAAGTAAAAACAGCTGCTGAAATGGTAGAATACTATGCAGAACTTTGCGAAAAATATCCAATCTACTCTATCGAAGATGGCTTAGCAGAAGAAGATTGGGAAGGCTGGAAATTATTGACAGATCGCCTTGGCAAAACTGTTCAATTAGTAGGTGACGATTTATTCGTAACGAACACAGAACGTTTGTCCCGTGGTATCAAAGAAGATACAGCGAATGCGATTTTGATCAAAGTGAACCAAATTGGCACATTGACAGAAACATTCGATGCTATTGAAATGGCAA
>CAUQLO010000079.1:0-4123 GCA_963518725.1 uncultured Veillonella sp.
TCGCTATTGAAGAAGGTTTACGTTTCGCGATCCGCGAAGGTGGCCATACAGTAGGTGCTGGTGTTGTTACAGCTATCGAAGGATAATCTACCAGAATCGTAGATTCTAAATACGAAAAGCGACCGCAAGGTCGCTTTTTTGTTCTAATCATCTCTATATGATATGCTGTTCTCCAAAGGATGGGATTAGTGTAAGTACAGATTTTGTTGCCGTAGATACAGCATACTTACCGGTATATAAGTATAATAAAATTATAAACTGATAATATTTATCATATATAATGTAAGACATATCGTATATAATGATAGTAGTAAGAATAGTAGTAATAGGAGTATAAACGATATTTATCTTATCAAGTATAAAGTTATAAGGAGGTTCTATGAGTACAATCACAATGATGCCCGTTTCTATGGAGGGCTGGCAAGAGGAGCAACAATCTTGGAATCAAACGTCCAAATTTTTCGTGAATATGCATCAGCGCGAGGACCGCGTGGCGCAGGTAGTAGATTTTGTGGCTCGCCTGAAAGAATTGGACATCCATCCTGCAGAGGGGGAAACAGCACTGGATGTAGGCTGTGGTACTGCGGACTATGCTATGGGTTTAGCACGGAATGGTGTGAAAGTGACTGGTGTAGACTTGTCTACGGGTATGCTCGAAGGGGGCAAGGCTATCAGCGAGAAAGAAGGACTTTCACTAGATTTATGGCTTGGACCATGGTCCGAAGAAGCCCGTCAAGCTTTGGGTTGGGACAAACAATTCGACCTAGTGTACAGCATTTTCTGCCCTATCATGTCCGAGACGGCTAATTTGCGTGCCTTGCACAAAGCGAGTCGCAAACACTGTTTGTGCATTATGTTCGCCGATCGGAAGGATGAATATTTAGATGCCATCTATAGCGAGTTATATGGTGTAGAGGGGTCCCCGTGGAAGGCTATGTTACAAGACTGTGTAGATACAGCCCATGACATTGGCAACCATGTACAGGTGACCTACAAAACGGTGGAAGAAGTAGAAAATCTAACGGTAGAAGCCGCTGTGGACTATTTCTGCTTGCGCGTGCACCGCAAAGTAGGGGGCGATTTAGAGACTGTCAAGGACGATATCCGCCAATACTTAGCATCGAAAGCTGTAGACGGAACTATTGATAATCACACCACAGATACCATCGCTTGGATATCTTGGGACGTATAAACCTATAAAAAGTGAAAAGCCATCAACTCGTATGGGGCCGAGTTGATGGCTTTCGTAGCGATATAGGTGCGTATGGGAATACACCTTTGCTACATGGTAAGTAGTTTGAAAGGCTGGAACATATGAGAGTTCATAGTTCCTGTCGAGTATCACATCGACTATTAAAGTATAGCAAACCCATAGGAATATGTATAATATGAATATTGTTCTACAAGTTATAGCTAACGCCTATACAAATTTGGTTGACACTTTCACTATTTTTGAATGTATCTAAGTGTAAGGACTTGGTACTGAGAAAGGAGCAAAACACATGAGTACAGTCTTAAAAAAAGAATTACACTTAGTATTTACAGATGCTAGCAACGAGGAGACAACTATCGTCATTGCATTTCCTAAGGAAGGATTGACAAAAACGGAAATCGAAACGGCAGGTCGCCTTATGGCAGAAAAGGATGTCATCCGTGGACGTAAAGATCACCGCTTAACTGACTTTCAACATGCTGCATTAGTAACAACAGAATCTACAATCGTTGAATAAGGAGGAACACAAGTATGGCAAACACAATGGTTACGAAATTACAATTGCAATTTAAAAAGGGCGAAGGCGCTCACAATGTGAAAGTAGCGAATTTTTCCTACATCAATGAAGTGGCTACAGACGATGATGTGAAAGCAGTGGGTCAGGCAGTGGCGAAGTTGTACGCTTACCCCTTGGTGGGTGTGGTCCGCAACAACGCCATCCTCATGGAGGCCTAAGATGGACGCCTTGGAAAAAGCGTTACGAATTATCCGCATTGCTGTATGGATTATGAAATGGTGCAAACGATAAGGTAGGATAGGACCTTTAGACAGCGTAGCACCGCATAGATGGCAGCAGATTTTAAACACACTACACAAAGTTAATGAATCTATAGGAATGTACCAAGACTTACCGTAGCCACCTTGCTCAGTACAAGCAGGGTGGCTATTGTTATGTGCAATTATAGTATATATTATATATACAAATAGAGGAAAAAATAAACCTGAATCTCTGCGGATCTGAGATTCAGGTTTTTCGTTGTAAGTCCTATACTAGTCTGAATGCAGCGTGATTACTGCAATTCTTTACGTAATATTGCAATTGCTTGCTGGTATCGTTTGTGTAACCCTTGACGACTCATGCCGTATTCCTTAGCCAAGGTGCTGATGGATTTTCCCTCGTACAAGACTTTCTGTAATAACACAGCATGAGGTGTATCAATGCGCGTCAAGGCTTGCTCAAGGGCAGCCATTTGCAGTTGATGTAAAGCCTCCTCTTCCGTATTGTCCGCAGAGGGAATCATGACCATCGGATCCGTTTCGTCATCACCATCACTTTGCCAAAATGTTTCGTGATTCCATTGTTTCACACTGCGACGGAATAGATTCATTTCTGCAAAATGAATGCGGGATTTGACAAACCCAGCAAAAGGGATCGTACTCGCCATGTCATAGGTTTGGATGGCAGTTAAAAACACTTCCCATAACATGGATTCCACATCGTGCTGCATGGAGCGCAGTTGACTGACATGGGCATACTTCGTAATGAGAGGGACATAGCGTTGGCATAACAGAATCTTAGCCGATGCATGCCCTGCTTGGACAAGCGCTACTAACTCCTCGTCAGTATAGCCGTCCTCCATACAATCTGGTTGTACTTGCCGTAAATTGTTTGTAATATAAGAATACCCCATTAGTACCTCCTTATATTTGTTAGGACTTACTAACTTTGATACCATAGTAGCGCTTTTTTTAGATTCTGTAAATAGGCTGAAAGTGGTAAAACCGTGTAACTTTCACGGGCCGAGGCAGCCGAAAACCGTTGATATATTAGGACTTGTGAAAGTGGATCCAGGGAAAAGCGCACGGAATGGAAGGGGCCATTATTTTTCTAATAACTGGAGCATGGATGAGAATTGGTCCAGTACAATCTCCCGTTGGGCGCCCGTTAGGAGATAATTGGCACAGTATAGATGGAGCGCCACGCTGGCAATGTCATCTAGGATGAGCTGAAAGCAGGAATCGTTGCCCCTACGCAAACGAGGTAGGAATCGTTCTAATTTGTGATGCGCATTCAGGTGAAAGTCTTTCACAGTAATTAAGGTGCTGTTCGGCAACGATGGATGTTGGGTAAAGTCTGAAAAGGCAAAGGCTAAGTAATTGATATAGCCGTGACGACATGTTTTAGCAGACATGGTGGACGGCTTTTCAAAAGCGATATAGGAAATAAATAAGTGACAGCTATCCAAAGGGATAGGGGCGTAGCTGTGTTCCAGTTCACACTTGGCACTGAGAAAATCGCCACCCCGTTCGTGAAAGAAGGCTTTCATATATTTCTGGATAGGCGTGTGATACGTTTTGCGCGTGCCGTCTGCCCAGACAGTAATCGTAGTCGGTGCTAGATTGTTGTCGTAAGAGGGGAAGGCACACAGTAAAATCTGACGGTGTTTCACAAAAGAAGGTAGACCGTCTGTGTCAATTGAACCATGCTCATTGCGTTTCGTACGCATAGACTCCTCCTTGCAAGTTCAATGCGCTACCTGGTTTGAGCTCGGCTATACATATAGCGCAGGTAGCTTTAACAATATAAATCCAGATATCTGTTGAAAGGATTATAAATCAAGATATGAAAAAAGTCACTCAAAATTTGTTGGAAAAATAAGGGTATATATCAAATTGGCATATAGAGGTGCTTTTGAAAAGCTCATATGCGAGTTCTAGCTAGAGGTGTATCGAAGGCAAATAAAAGTGGATATAATAGAGGATTGAGGGGATAGTTGACTGGGGAGGTAGGGGATGGGGAGATGCACTGTAATAACTATCGGGACTTTTATAATTTAGAAAATCATTCATAGGGTATACTAAGTACACAGTTAAGAAAGGTGGTGAAAGTATGGAAGAATTACTCTTGTT
>CAUQLO010000080.1:0-3884 GCA_963518725.1 uncultured Veillonella sp.
GGGCCAGATAGTGAAAGTTCCTTTACTAAAGCGTTCAGCCCGAGTGGTGCAAACTTAGATAACCCTATCTTTAAATTAAAATTAACTGATACGAAAGTTTTGGGAAATAATAAAAAAGGAATTTTAAAAGAATGGTTTAAAGCGAATAAAGAGGCCATCCTAAAAGGTTATCAAGAGCAAGCAGAAGCGATTGCTAAAAACTCGTTTAATGGCGGGGTAGTAAAAGTTGAAGCAGAGAGTGGCGTGCTAGATAAAATCGGAGATACACTATATGAAATGAACTATTTAAATGTAGGTACTCCTGGTGAATCTTCTATTTCTAAAACATATGAATCTGGTATGTATCCATATCTTGTGGCTCGCTATTTCAATGAAATTGTAAGTGCCCTAGAAGCGACAGATGGCCATAGTAAATTACCTAGGGAAGCTTTTACTCCTTACACAGGTGCCATTATTCCAGCAAAAGGTATTGTGTTGCAACGTGATGTCATCCCAGCTATCAAACGAGCTGGCTATGTGCAACTTCGCCATATGGTAGGTAAACAATTAGGCCTTACGGCTTGGTATTTGAAATCTACTGGCGATGACAGTACAGCGGTACAATTTGCAAGTGGACACGATACATCTTCTGCTACATTTAAAGGTCTTGCTAATGTTATTGGCATCGGTGCAAAATACACAATGGGTCAATCGTCCTTATCCATAGATTATGGACAAAATAGAACAGACTATGGTCGGTTTATGAATGGAAGCACTCAGTATAATTATGTGCCTGGTAGCATTAACTTTGTACCTACCGGACGTGCTATGGGGAATACGCCATCCTTCTGGGTAGTGCGTTTTGATATTGGTCATGTGGATTACAAACGACCAGGAAGCTGGAATGGTTTCATCGACTATAAACGATTTGATCATGGTTCCTTCTTTGGTGGTAATGGTACAGGTGCTGTACCCGATCGTTACTTAGATGGTATCCGTAGCTTTACAGTCGGTGGTGGATATGTGCCACATAAAGATCTATTGTTAGAAGCGTTCTATACATTTGACGCAAAAGCGTTGGGACAACGTGATACATTATATGGTGGTGAAAATTTTACATTAGGTAATTACACACGAATCCAAGGAACATATAAATTCTAAGAGTGTAACTTATGTAAGATGTAAGTAACAACATATAATACATAAGATATTTGCCCGATAAATGAGAATAAATTTCTTATTTATTGGGCATTTATCATATGTTCATTAAAGATAAATGATAACAGTTAACAAATTAATAACCTTTTTGGGCTAGTTTACAACGTTTCGGAGTAGAATCATATATTGAATTACGATACAATTTATAGAAAATGATATTTTATGTCATTTGTGTAATTGTGTTATGTTATAAAGTAGGAGTAGATTGCCATGACGACATCTCGTAGAAAGCAACAAAAATACTTCATGTTATCCTGTGCTATTGCAGCATGGATTGCAGTACCAGGAATGATGTATTCCAATGCAGTACAAGCGGAAGGCTCTGTGTATGTCACAGCAGATAAGGCGCATGAAGATGCTAAATACAACTCACAACAAGTGAGTATTATTACTAAAAAGGATATTGAGCAAAAACAAGCAAAATCGGTAGAAGATATCATCTTTACTGAAAGCGGTGTTTCTCGTACGGTAGACTCCATGGGTCGTGTAGGTGTATCCATTCGTGGTGCCGAAGCTCGCCATACTTTAATTTTAGTAGATGGTCAAGCCGTATTAGGCGACTTGGCTAAGTTTAGTGGTGCCGCTGATGAAGTTATGCGTTTGGGCACAGAAAATGTAGAACGTATTGAAATCGTACAAGGTTCTGCTAGTGCTAAATATGGTTCTGATGCAATTGGTGGTGTGGTGAACATCATCACTAAAAAAGCAGCGAAAAAACCAACCATCCAAATCAATGGTGAAGGATCTCGTGCGAAAGGCGGGGAACCAGGATATCGTAACTCCGACTTCTTTTTGCGTGCAGACTCTGGTCAAATGGGTAAAGTGCGTGTGGCTATCTCCGGTAGCAAACGTGATGTAATGCCTGTACTTGGTACGAAAGCTCGTAGAGATACTGGAGATACATTAGAAGGCGACTTTAAGCCTAATGCACTTCGTTACTATGGCATTACAGATGATATAGGATTCAATGCAACGTACGATATTAATAAAAATAACAATATCCAATTACGATTAGATCGTTTTACAGAAGATTTAGTGCGTGATGTTAAAAATACGACATCTCCATTGGAACCACAACGTCATTTCAAACGTGATAGCAACCGTAATACCATGAACGTGATTTGGAATGGTAAAAATGGCGTAAGTGACTGGAAACTAGAATTAAATCATTCTCGTATCAATGAAAATGATATATCGTTAGTTGACTATTCGGGCCGTTCTAAATACGAAGGCAAAAATGAATTAAAATATATTGATGATATTGACCATCGTCAAACTGATGTCCGATTCAATGCTAACTCCGCTATTGGGGATAATCATACATTGAGCTGGGGATTTGCTAATACAACTGAAAGTGGTTCTGGAAGTCGTTTGAAAAATTCCCCAATCACTCGGACAAAACATATTGACCCATTCGACTATTCAAAAGACTTATTGGTGGCAGGTGTAGATAGATTACAAAGACAACCTGGCGATAATAGTTTACGGGTTTGGTCTCATGTACACGATTATAAAATTTCTTTTGATAAAAATAGTAAACCATACTATGATCAAAATTATGAATATTATGGCTCTAAAAATGCAGAAGAAGCACCAGATATTACATATGAAGAATATTTAAAATATAAGCTAGATAAATATCCATTTTTAGATCCAGATGATAATCCAGAGTTTACAGAACGATACGCTGTCAATGATGTGACTAAGGATGTCTTTGATAGAATTGTGGCTTTTACAAGAAAATTAAAAAAAGAAAATACAGGGGCTGAATTCTCTAGAGATTATTATTTATACAGAAGTTACTTCCAAAAAGGTGAAAGTTTAGATCCGAAAGTTCATGATAAAGCACCTACATTTAATGGAGTTAAATTCTTAGATAAATATAGAGAACGAGATCAACGCGTTACCGAAGGTGAGGGAACAATCAGAAAGCAAAATGTATATCTATCTGATGCATGGCAAGTGAATAAGGATTTATTGATTCAGCCAACAATCCGCCTTGATAAGAGTAACCTGTTTGGATCTCATGTTTCGTGGAATTTAGGGGCTACATATAATGTTAATTCTAATCCTCACCGTCGTTTGAAAGCCAATATCGGAACAGGGTATGCTGAACCAGGTATGGGAGAATTGTGGTATAGTTGGCAAATGTTTGACTCCACTCCATTAGCTATTGGCTATTCTAAAATGGGCTGGTACTGGATCGGTAATCCAAATTTAAAACCTGAAACATCTAAAAATATTGACCTTAGCTTTGAAGGTGAAGGTAAAAACGACTATGCTCGCCTTGGTGTATTCCAAAATCGAATTAAAAACTATATGAGTGTTTACTTTACTGGAAGTATGCTAGATTGGGCGCCTCGTTTGTCAAAAGATGATAAATGGATGCGAGCTCCAGATTTGGTGTATAGTTTTAAAAATATTGGAGAGGCAAAAATTACAGGACTTCAACTAGAGTGGAAACATAAATTTGGTCCACATTGGAGTACTCGATTTGGATGGACACATTTGCAAGCCTTGAACCAATCGGATCCAACTATGCCTAAACATTTATTGGATCGCCCAACAAACAAAATTGATTTTGGTATTACCTATGAAACAAATAAATGGAATGCTCAAGTGTGGGCAGACTATTACCATAAAATGTTAGATAGCAATACTTTAGAAGGAAAATCTAACTATTGGAA
>CAUQLO010000081.1:0-3841 GCA_963518725.1 uncultured Veillonella sp.
CGTTCCCTTACCATCTAACTCACACAAATACAAGAAGAGCACGGCATGTTCCGGAGCAAACCTAACCACTGTATCAGTTTGAGAAGGAGTATGTCACATTCTTCCAATCCCCTAAGAAACGCCGTTACGAGTAGCAGCCTTGTGGCGTTCCCTTACCATCTAACTCACACAAATACAAGAAGAGCACGGCATGTTCCGGAACAAACCTAACCACTGTATCAGTTTGAGAAGGAGTATGTCACGTTCTTCCAATCCCCCTAAGAAACGCCGTTACGAGTAACAGCCTTGTGGCGTTCCCTTACTACCTAACTCACACAAACGCAAGAAGAGCACGGCATGTTCCGAAGCAAACCTAACCACTGTATCAGTTTGCGGAGGAATATGCCGTGCTCTTCCCTTATGCTAATTACGAACGCCACAAGGTGTATAGCGTCACAAGAGACGCCCCTAGCATCACCAAAAACGCCACATAGTCAACGCCTCGGAAGCTCACTTTCCGCATAAATGTATGTTGCTGATTTCCAAAACCTCGAAGTTCCAAGGACAATGCCATAGTCTCTGAACGGCTCAAGGACTTTAACATCAACGGCTGGATTACCGTCATGTAGGACTTAATCTTTGTCAGCCAATTACCCTCTAACGACATGCCACGGCAAGCCTGTGCTTCTTGTACCGCTTTACTTTCACGTAAAAAGTCTGGTACAAAGCGTAAAGCTGCTGTAAACATAAAGGCATAGGCATAGGGGATGCGACATTGTTGCACAAGAGCTACTGTTAAATCTTGTGTTTTTGTTGTCACGATAAGCATCATAAAGATAGTTGTCATCGTCAACATGCGCAAAGCCGTCACAACAGCAGAATCCACAGACCAACTACCCAAATACTGGACGATACCTAAGAAGGCAGAAAACCCGATTAAGGCCAATAAAGGTTTCCATTGGCGGAACAAGATACCACCAATCAGCATTACCAGCAATTCTACCCCCAATAATGCTAACAATAACTCCGGAGTTTTCATAGCAATGGCTAAGATGGACACGAAAATAGTAGCCCAAATTTTTGTTAATGGTACAAATTTCATTAGTCTCCTCCTAACCCTTCACATGCTCTGCATAGCGCAGTTCAAATTCTTTCATAGATTTGCAATACCCCAAGGCTGGCACCGTTTCACTAAGCACCACACTCGGCGGTTTCGTCAAGCCCAATTCCAACAAGTCCTCACGGTTTGTAAATAATTCTTCCGGAGATCCATCAAAGGCTTTCGTGCCATACCCCATAATGATCACTCGCGTAGAATATTCTGCCATAATTTCCATATCATGAGTAATTAATAATATGGTCAATCCTTGGTCTTGTAATTCTCGCAATAATGCCAGTAATCCTTTTGTCTCCGTTCCATCTTGGCCGCTCGTCGGCTCGTCAAGGATCAGTAACTTCGACTGCATGGCTAGGGCAGAGGCAATAGCTACTCGTTGTTTTTCTCCTCGGCGCAATCCCAATGGATAGGCCTCAGCTAGATGAGAGATACCTACTCGTTCTAAGGCCTCTTTCACGATAGTTTGGACCGTTTCTTTGTCATATCCCAACTGCTCAGGACCAAATGCTACTTCTTCTGCCACGGTTTGGCGGAACATTTGACGATCTGGCTGTTGGAACACATAGCCGATAAAACGGCCTCTTTCAGAGGTAGGCATATACGTAATATCTTGGCCGTCGTAGGAAATCTTACCTTTTACAGGTGTTTCCAAACCCACTAATAAACGGGTTACCGTAGTTTTTCCACAACCATTTCGACCGCCTAATGTAATGAACTCACCATTGCCAATGGTGAAAGTCACATCTTTCATAATATCTTGTCCCTGCACATAGGAAAAGCGCAAATTTTCAACTGTTAACATATTAGCGTTCTCCTTTCATCAGACTAGACTGGGCAGATGCTAAGGATAACCATGGTGCATCTAAATCAATCCCTTTTGCTACCAACGATTTATACGTCACAAACAAGGACGGCAACGCATCTACATAGGTATTGGTATCATACATGTAAGACAACACATCCTCTACAGAACTGTCGATTTTTAGTTCCCCACCATCGACTAATACCATGCGGTTTGCATACGGCAATACGGCATGTAAGTCGTGGTCGATAACAACTACAGTAATGCCATGATCTCGATTCAAGGAGCCTACTAAGCGATACAGCTCGTCTGTCCCTTCTGGATCCAAAGAACTAGTCGGTTCATCTAAGACTAAAATAGATGGGTTCACTGCTAATACAGAGGCAATGGCCAACCGTTGACGTTGTCCCCCAGACAAGCTGTACACATTGCGGTCTTCTAAGCCCGTCAATCCCACTTGATCCAATACGATAGCGGTACGCTCTTGAATCGCCTCCGCTGTATAGCCACGATTTTCTAAGGCAAACGCTACTTCCTCTGCCACGGTCATAGTCACGAGTTGTGTATCATAATCGGCTAAGACGATACCGATATCATCCGCTACATCTGGAATTTCCAATTGCGTCACTGCTTTGCCGTTAATGAATACCATGCCTTCCATAGTACCACCGTAAAACTTAGGTACCGCTCCTGCCATAGCCATGCAGATGGTAGATTTACCACAACCTGCTGGGCCTGTGATAACAAGGAAATCCCCTTCATGTACCACTAAGTTAATGTCTTTCACGGCATACTCGCTTTGATTCCCATAGCGATAACTCATATGATCGATGACGATAGGTGCTTTCACAGACGGCACAATATGCAAATCGCTGTGATCACTGCTGTCCGTCAATTGTTGCCCTTTCACAGTTTGGCGGGCCAATAATTTTTGCGCCGGAATGTACAAAAATGGTGCCACTACGGCATTACAAAGGGATACCATCAACACCAATGGCCACATAGCATTCCAATACACATTGCTAGGCAATCCTAACACGAGATATAAGCAAGTAATAAAAGCTCCACCAGATGCTACAGTACTGATGAAAGCACTCAATATAGGCATCAAATTCAGTTTACCAATTTTTAGATTAGAAATGTAATGCACCAACACAGCGCATGTGAAAGCTCCCAAAGGCTCACTGATCAGGTTGCCATATGGCAATGCCGACTTTGATGTAAATACATTGATCAAGGCCGCTACCAAGCCAATCCCCAAACTTTGTCTAAGGGTTGGACGCGTTAAGTTGATAGCTACGCAATAAGTCGCTATGGTCCAGTTCGGTGTGACCCCTGCCACACTTGGGGATACAGCATGTAAAATCGTTCCCAATGCTAGCATAATGGTACTTACCGTTATCCAACGAAACTGACCGCCCTGTACATGGGTATAACTCAGTTTCGACACATCTTTGATTTCTTTCATTCGTTCCTCCCTATCTTCTTCTATATCACCTGCATTGTATATTCTAAAATACAATTATACTATTTTTTTACAATTCATGCTATCACTAAGACAACATTTATATCCGATACTCTTACAGCACTCTTACATCATTTTTTATGATTCATAGCATTGCTAATGTAAGATTTACATCTATACGATTGAGATGCATACGTGTTGTTCATACCAGTATAAGATCTACAGCACAAACAACAAAAGACCGCAACAACTTCTTTACTAAGAAACTGTTACGGTCTTTGTTATGTCATGGATATAGCCAATTACCCACGGCTAGCTGCCAATAATTGTTTTGTATAGGGATGTGTTGCCAATCCCAAATCTTTTGATGCCAAGGTTTCTACAATCGTACCTTCTTTCATCACAATAATACGATCGGTAAGAGCTTGCAAAACGCCTAGGTCATGGCTGACGAACACATAGGTAAACGGTTGCTCTT
>CAUQLO010000082.1:0-3716 GCA_963518725.1 uncultured Veillonella sp.
GTATCGATTCGTGGATCTGAGCCAAGACATACGCTAATCCTAGTAGATGGACAACCTGTGATGGGAGAATTTGCTAAGTACCAAGGTCAAGGCGACGAGTTACAACGGTTGGGTACAGAAAATGTAGAACGCATTGAGATTATTCAAGGTGCAGCGAGTGCCAAATATGGGTCCGATGCGATTGGCGGTGTCATCAATGTCATTACTAATAAACCAAACAAGACCGCAAATATCCGAGTGAATGCGGAAAGCTTACGCTCTCGTGGTGACCAAACACCGTTCCCATATAGTAATTTTTTCATGCGTGCCGATTCTGGCCAACATGGAAACTTGCGTGTCAACATCCACGGTAGTAAACGAGATATCGTACCCGTATATGCCGCTAGGGAACGAAAAGAAGTTCCTTTTGGCAATGCCGCTGTGAATGAGGTATTCCCTAAAAACTCTCTTCGTTATTATGGCAATAACTCTAATTTAGGAATGGCAGCCATTTACGATGTAAATGATCGAAACTCTTTCACATTCAGTGCTGATCGATACAATGAAAAGTTAGAGCGCTTTATTAAGCGGACAAACTCTGAAGATGAGCCGCAAGTGCACTATAAACGCAACTTGGACAGAGATAAGAGCAATCTATCCTATACAGGACAAGATGAAAAAAGCAACTGGAAAGTTGAACTAAACTACACGCGCACAAAAGAAGATGATGTTACGTTGACTAGTGATTTTGGTCGCAGTAATTATGAAGGTAAAAACACATTAAATTATGTAGATAATGTGGACCATAAACAATGGAGTCTTGATATTACTGGAGATACGCAAGTCAATGATAACCATCTAGTTTCCTATGGTATCGGCTATACCTCTGAAAGTGGCGAAGGTAGCCGTCTAAAAAGTGCACCTCATACATGGGTTAGAAATATTGATCCATGGGACTATGATAAAAGTTTAGCTGTAAAACATGGTAAACCAGAAAGTACCATTTATCGTCATTCTTTCAAAGAAAATAGTGATGGCGTATTGCAATGGGATAAAGAAAAAGAATGGTATGGCTATGATCATACAGATAAAACGAGTGTACCAGAGTTTACTTATGAAGATTTCAAAAACTATTTAGACCCAGAGGCTAATCTAGACCCTGCCGCATTCCATGGACTTGTGTATAACTCTGGATATACACCAAACAATATGGAATCCCGTAATCCAGAAGCATTGAAACGATTCAAGGCATTCAACGATAAATTAAATGAAATTCCGTACAATAAAGAACTGATTGCTAAATTTGGACCAGGTCATCAAGGTACTGAAACCATTGATGGGGTTAAACCACCTGTAATTAATAAAGATTATTTAGCTTTATTCTATTACATGGAAGATCCGTCTTTCAAAATTGTACGACCTCAATTTAATGGCGGTCATTTCAAAGATGAATACAATAAACGCATTAACCAACAAACGGTAGGTAGCGCGAGTCTTAAAAAACAACATTTCTTCATCCAAGATACATGGCAACTCAACAAAAATACTATTTTACAACCAATTGTACGCTTAGATCATAGCGATTTGTTCGGATCTCATATGACATTTAATGTTGGGGTCACTCATAATGTGGGTGGCAATGCGCATCGTCGATTGAAAGCCAATATTGGTACTAGTTATACAGAGCCTGGCATGGGTGAACTATATTATAACTGGGAAATGTTTGGTCCTACTATCACCAATGTGGCTCCTTTGTCTGGCGGTCGTGCTCGTTTAGGCTGGTACTGGGTGGGCAATCCTAATCTACAACCAGAAACATCTAAAAACATTGATATCTCCTTTGAAGGAGAAAATAAAAATACCTATATGAAATTGACGGCGTTCCGCAATCAAATTCGTAACTATATGACTATAGCTAATACTGGGCATCTCATGGATTTCTATCCATACCTTGATGAAAGTACATTCTTTGGTGCCACAAAATATGCTCATGCACCGGACTTATTGTACACTTTCAAAAACATTGGTAAAGCTCGTATAAATGGTCTTGAATTAGAAGTAAAACAACGATTAGGTAACCATGCGAAATTGAAATTTGGTTACACCTATTTAGATGCAGTCAACAAATCCAATCCAGACATGCCAAAACGCTTGTTAGACAAACCAATGCATAAATTAGACTTAGGTCTAGAATTGGAAGATAAGGTGAGCGGGTGGAGCGGTAATATTTGGACAGATTACTACTACAATATGCTAGACAGTAACTCTGTATCTGGTGGCGGCAACTATATTACCTCTCAAGTGAACCCAGAAAATAATGATAAATCCATCATCACCTATGAATTCAACCGTAAGAAAACGGCAGATATGTATAAAACGAAAACATATGGCATTTGGAATATGATTGTACAGAAAAAAATCGACAAGGATTCTCTTGTCTACTTTGGTGTGAACAATCTATTTGATCATCGTGACGATGACCGTGCATTACAAGGCCGTCAATTCCGGTTCGGTATGAATTTAAAATTTGGTTCAGATGGTTCCACACATGCGGGTACTAATCATGGACAGGTGATAGGTGGTCATGGTAAGGCTACTACAGAAAAAACGTTGCAATCTGTGCCATCCGTTCCATCTGTGAAAGAATCTCTCCTAGAAACGCCATTTGATACACGCGAAAAACAAGGTGCTCAAGTAGTAGGAGATATTCGTGTAGGTGGGGATAGCCATTTAGGATCTGATAGACCGGCTAACCGCGTGACAGCTGTCAGCTCGATTAGTGATGGGGCGTTGAAAAACTTACAGGATAAAAACGAACATGGTTTCCATAGTCGTTTACGTCTTGGTGTAGATGCTCGTATCAATGACAATACGAATGTGAAAGTGGTAGCATCTGCTCAAGGTCAATCTGGCGTAGATACAGCTCATGAAACAACAGGATCTAGAGGACTTAACCATACTCGGTTAGACACATTAGATGTAACACAACATCATTCTAATTGGGACTTCAGTATTGGTCGCTTGAGTGAAAAATTCGGTACCACAGGCTATTGGTTTAACAAAGAGTTCGATGGTATTAGAACTGTTTGGACTGGTGAAAAAGACCAAGTTCGTATTGGTTATGGTGACTTCCGTCATAGCACAGGTATTGAAGATTCTGCATATACTCATGCGATATTTACTAAATTCAAACGTCCTCCAACTGTAGATGAATTCGTAGGTACAACGTTCGATTATACGGGACTTTCTGAAGAAAAGAAAAAATTAGTAGGTGGATTTAAAGTAGAAAAAGTTGTGGAAGATGCACCAAATACAATTAATTTCTATCAACAGTTAAAAGCCTTACAAGGAGATTATAAATCTTTAAGCGATAAGAAAGAAACATTTGCTAGTGATCTTGCTACCTTGAAAGATGAAATGGACAATGAATACATTGCCGATACTCCTGAAAAGAAAGAGCAGTATCGTAAAGATATTGAAGCTAAAACAAAAGAGCTAGAAGAAGTGAGTGCTAAGCTAGATGCGAATATCGAGGCTCAATATGGTGTCGTTGCTCATATGCAAGAGCTAGCAGTTAAAGCCTATGGCCATGATAAAGGATTTAAAAAATATAATGTAGCTAAAAAAGCTGAAGAAGAAATTACGATTCCGATTAAAATGCCAGAAATTACTTATAGATTAACAGGTAAAGTAAAAAATTATAAGTATGATGAGGATGATGAAATAGTACTTGGACC
>CAUQLO010000083.1:0-3612 GCA_963518725.1 uncultured Veillonella sp.
CGATTAGGCTTTTTACTTGGCCCCCTGTTTCGATGACACCTTCTAATTTAAGTAGTTGATCGATTTGAATGTACTCCGTATGGATAGGTACATGTTGTTGTTTCATAACGTCCTCCTATGGTGGACAAATTACTGTATGTGACGATTAAGCATTCGTACGAACAGGTGTTACTACGTACGTATAGTTCGGATTATTATCTTGGCGAATCACAACAGGACCATTTTGTTTTAAATACATATGGATATTATCGCCTGTGCTGTGACGCAAGATATCAGAAATGTAGCGACCATTAAAGGAAATCGTGAATGGTGTGCCCTTAAATTCCACAGGAATTTCTTCCTTTGCCATACCAATTTCAGCATTTTGGCTAGACAAAGTCACTTGTACCTCGGACCAGTCATAGCGAATTACGTTGTAACTCATATCTTTTGCCAATAAGGATACACGATCAACGGCGCCTGCAAAATCTTTGCGGTCTACAATCGCACTAGAATCGAATTGAGCAGGAATTACCTTTTCATATTCTGGATATGTACCTTCGATTAAGCGAGAAATAATATAGATGGATTCAAACATGAATACGATTTGTGTGCGATTCCAAATGATTTTAATAACAGATGGATTGTCTGTTGGCAATAAACGAGATACTTCTGCTAAAGCCTTTGTTGGAATGATAACACGCATTGGATTAGTTGCTGGTTCATCGATAGTTACTTTCTTAACCGCCATGCGATGTGTATCTGTAGCAACCATAGTTACTTCTTTGTCGTTTGCATCTTTAATTTCAAGTAAAGCACCAGCAAATACAGGGCGATCATCATCGCTGGCTGCTGCATAGTTCGTAAGGTCGATGAGTTCTTTCATAGCTTGGCTGTCCATAGTTACATGATCTTGGTCATGTATTTGTTCAACTAAGGAAAAATCGTCTGGATGCAATGTGACAAGATTAAATTCAGAGGAACCAGATGTGATTTTTAAGGAATTGCCATCTTCTGGTTTGCTCAATTGAATTGTTTCACCTGGCAATTTGCGGATTAATTCTTGGAAGTAACGAGATGCAACCACCAAAGTACCTGGTTCTAAGATTTCTGCATCGATAGTAAGTTTGATGCCCAATTCAAAATCATTACCTTGTAGTTCCACTTGATTATTTTTTGTAGTGATATAAATGGAACCTGGTAGATTGGAACTTGTTTTGTTTTGAGATACTTTTTGTAAAACGTTAATGGCTTTTTGGAGATTAGCCTTTGGGAATTTGATATTCATATCGTAAATACTCTCCTTGTTTGTAATATTCGTTGTGCGATTTACGTTGGTCCTCTATAGATAATCAACGATAGATCGGTTTTCTGATATGTTTTTGATTGTTTTGTAAGTTTAGTAGTATTTGTAGTAGGCGTTGTGAATGTGTGCAAATGTGAAAGTTTTTTAGATTTTATGCCTTTCTACAGGTGTGGATAAGTGTGTGTATACATTGTTTTAGGTTATCCACATACTCACAGAAAATCTTAAATTCTGCATTATCCACAGATTTATACACAATCTATCCACAGAGTTATCCACACCCATTTTAGTTGAGTGATGAAAGCTTGGCTTTGATGTCTAGGATAATCTGTTTTGTTTCAGGATTCTTGTCGATTTCTTTGCTAATCTTATCGTACGCATGCAAAATCGTCGTATGATCCCTCGAAAAGGCTGCTGCGATTTGTGGATAGCTTTCATTAATCACATCGCGACACAAATACATGGCAATTTGACGTGGGAATGCAAATTGAGCCTTACGTTTCTTGCCTAACAAATCTTGTTTCTTAATATTGAAATAAGTACTGATAAAATCTTGAATGGACTCGATATCAATCAGTGTCACCCGTTCCGTCGTGATGATGTCGGATAATGTTTTTTTCGTGTATTCTAGGTCGATACTGCTAGTTCGTTGTTCAAGGGATGCAGTACCAATAAGCTTGTTGAAAGCCCCTTGCAGTACGCGGATGTTTTCATCGAATTGCAATGCCACGTAGTTGATGGCATCGTTGTCGATAACGAGATTCCGATTCTTGTTGTTTTCCTTTTCAACGAGGGCTTTCAAAATGGCGATGCGCGTTTCCAAATCTGGATTTTCCATGGTCGCTACATAACCTGCTTGGAACCTAGAACGCAAGCGATCTTCGAACTGATCCATGTCGTTTGGCATGGTATCGCTGGTGAGGACGATTTGCTTGTTATTGTCCAATAATTCGTTGAAAGTATTGAAAAATTCTGTTTTCGTACCCTCTTTATTTTCCAAGAACTGAATATCGTCGATGAGCAATACGTCGATATTGCGGAAGGTGTTACGGAATAGTTCGCCTTGTCGCTTGCGAATGGATTCGATGAACAAATTCATGAATTTTTCGCTCGTTGTACACATCACCTTAAGATTTGGATATCTTTCGACAATGGCATTGCCAATAGCGTGCATAAGATGCGTTTTACCGAGGCCAGACGGGCCATAGATAAATAGCGGATTATAGTCGCCACCTGGATGTTCCGACACATTTTGAGCGGCTCCAAAGGGAATGCGGTTCGAGTTGCCTGTAATGTAATTATCGAATCGATAGCCATGGTTGAGCTGAGACGACGACAAATCGATAGGAATATCAGTAGACTGTAGCGTTTGCGCAGTTTTTGTCTGTTCCATAGGGAACATCGGCTCATCAGGAATTAACTCATACGTTTCTTTTCGTTGAATATACACAGGTTCATCATAGACCGGCGTGTAAAACTCCTCTTGATAAGGAACCTCTTGTTTCGTAGGTTTTGTAAGTTCCGTACCATTTTTCAGCGTACTCAATGCAGTACTTACGGAGAAAGTATCCGTTACTTGCGGTGGCTCTACCGGTGTTTCCTCTTTGGGTGGAAATAAATCAAGTAAAACCATATTTAATTGTTTGCCCGTCACTTGCTGGATGGCATCTGTTAACATCTTACTCACCGTTTGCTGAGATTCAATGACATTTTTTATAAAACTCTGCATAACCACAATGTGAATAGAATTGTTATCTATACTCATCGGTATGAGAGATGTACTTAAACTTGAATAAATCGCAGGTGGCAGTGTTTGTTTCGCTACTTGTAATATATGTTCCCATATATCATTAAGATCAGTTGCTTGCATTTTATGCCTCTTGTGTATAAATTTTACTAAAAATGTGGATAACTTTTGTAATTATGTGTATAACTTATTCAAAAGCTGTGGAAAAATTAAAAATACCTGTGAATAACATGTGCACAACCTGTGAATAAGAGAAAATAAAATTCCCTTCCAACCTTATAAACACTAGGTTTTTACTATTCATAGGTTAAAAGAGAAAAAATGTGGATAACTTTTGTAAGCTATCTATAAAATACTTATAAAAACATATATTTTTTACCAATTTCAGTTATAATTGTACCAAAAAATAGGGGGATTGTCATTTAATCTGTGGATAACTTTTATGGAATTTGTTTATTTTAGCATTTTGAGTGAAATCCGGTTTGGTGGGGACATTTTTTTTAGACACCCCCGGGGTGGTGACGGCCCCCACCGCGAGCCGGGGCCCAATAGAGGAAAAATTGAAACCAAAAAAAAAATA
>CAUQLO010000084.1:0-3570 GCA_963518725.1 uncultured Veillonella sp.
CATGCCGGGGTGGCGGAACAGGCAGACGCAACGGACTTAAAATCCGTCGGTTAGAGATAACCGTACCGGTTCGATTCCGGTCCTCGGCACCATTATAGACCAACTTCGGTTGGTCTATTTTTTTATGTCTAAATGGATTATAATGTAAGTATCGTATAATGAGTGTGCTTAGGGAGGGACTATGAATACAGTTACTGATGTTGAACGATTATATAATGCTATTGAAATTAATGAAAAAACATTTCAGTTTTTTCAAATTGATCTACAGTCTTATGGAATACAAGAAGTCAATAAAGGGAGTACACAGTCGTTTAATGTCCTTCTTGAAATTATGAATGGTAAGTTTGATTGCAATTTAGATTTTATTGTAAACTGTTATGATGAATTAGGTACTATAATCTATAATAATAAGAGGACAGTTTATATAGAAACATATATTGGCTATGATACTCTTAAATTTTGGTGTAGTGATACTAACTTAATTGATAGGACAAACAAAATTCGTATATTTGTAAAAAAAGGATAATATAAAATTGCCATATACCGATATGCATATGTATGTTATAGCATAGGATATATGGCAATTTTTAAGTGCATATACTTAGTGATGTTGTGGAATCTCTTCTTCGTAGATAGCTTGTTCTTTCACAGGACGATAATAGAAGGCATATAGTACTAAGACAATGACTGGAATGATGGCAGATACGATGTAGATACCACTGTAGGATAGTAACCCATGCAAGATACCTAATGTATAAGGTCCGACACCTAGTCCAAGATCAAGTCCGATGAAATATGTGGAAAGGGCGACGCCAATTTTGGCAGGTTCTACCGCTTTCAGACAGATAGCCTGTCCATTGGACATAAATGTACCATAGCCTAGGCCCACGAAGGCGCCAGCGATAAGTAATACGGCAGCGGTTGTACTATAGGCAATGAGCAGTAATCCGATTGTTAAGCATACATAGCTTGGATACATGACAGCATTTTCCCCACGTTCATCAAAAATGCGACCCGCAATAGGACGGGTGACGGTGATGACTAGAGCGTACACAACAAAGAAGAAAGCACCTGCTGTAATTAGACCGATCTCATGGGTAAAGATGGATAAAAATCCGAGAACACTAGAATAGGCTAAGCCCATGAGGAATCCTAGGAAGGCAATGAAAGAGACACGTGGTTCAATGAAGTTTTTCATAGACCAAGATGTCATCGAAGCCATTTCCTTTGCAGATAGGACTAAATTTTGGACAGGAAAGCGCAAACAAGCGATGGCAACACCAATGGATAATAGGACGGCTAAATAAATAATCCAAGTGAAGCCCACTGCAGGTAACAAGATCATGCCGATGAAAGGTCCTATAGCAGCAGCTAAGCTAGTGCTGAGGCCATAGTAATTGATGCCTTCGCCGTCTTTGGATTTGGGAATATAGGCTGTTACTACGGCATTGGCAGCGGTAGATACAGTGCCATAGGCAAAGCCATTTAAGAACCGCACCGCATCAAGGATGAGAATATCTTTGGCAATGAGGTAGGCGAGGGTAGTAATAAAATAAAAGAGAGCACCGTAGCGGAGCACTTCTTTACGACCAATAAGCTCTAACCGTTGCCCCATAATGAGACGGGCAAATAAGGTGCCTATAATATAAATGCCAGTGGCAAAGCCTGCTTCAGCGACGGTAGAGTGTAGCTCCTTCGTTGCGTAACTAGCGGTGATGACCACAAAGCAGTAATATACTAGAAAGACAATGAAATTAATAATGGTAATACTAATAAACCCAGAATTAAATAAGGTTTCTTCTTGATTTTGTATCGATTGGGCATTCATGGATAACTCCTCCTTTTGTAATACGTTCTATAGAATATACCTATTCACTTAGCTTGTAAAGGTTATATAAATATTTTCTATAGTTACTAATAAAGTTAACAAATCTATAGAAGAAAACACAGAAGAGAAATATGTTGAAAAATGCCGTATATAT
The DNA here is from genome assembly GCA_963518725.1 of uncultured Veillonella sp. GTDB lineage: Bacteria > Bacillota > Negativicutes > Veillonellales > Veillonellaceae > F0422. The sequence goes on from CAUQLO010000084.1 coordinate 1,983, forward strand.
GTTATATAACAATCATTAGAATCCACAAAGAGATGTGAGAGAATTAACGATAGCGCATAAAATTTTTTTAGAGTATAGTATACTCAGAATATTACAATCAATAGCACTAAGCCTTAAAATAATGATCTGGATTTATGCTCCATCGGAAATATAGAGTAGTTACGAGTCATTCATGTTCTAAATATAAGATATAGGTGTAACATAATGTATTGCTACTTTCAAAGAAAGTGACTATAATAAAGAGATAAAGCATTGACGTCCTATTGCCAATGCTATATCGTATACAAAAAGATGTGAATCATGAGAAAGGAGTCTCCCTTATGACAGTACAATTAGACACATTGGATCATCGTTTATTGCGTTTATTAGATGAGGACGCCTCCACGTCGGCTGCGGACCTAGCCATTATGCTCAACAGTGAAGAAGCACATGTGGCAAGTCGTATTCAAGCGTTTGAGGAGTCTGGCATCATTAAACGGTACCAAGCAGTCATTGATTGGGAACAAGTAGACCAAAATAAATCTACAGCTCTTATCCAATTAGGTGTGACTCCGGCTCCCGATCAAGGTTTTGATAAAGTAGCAGAGCGTATTATGGAATTTCCAGAAGTACAAGGTGTGTACCTTATGTCTGGTAGCTATGATTTAACGGTTATCGTGGAAGGGGCGAGCATGCGCGATATCGCTTTATTCGTATCCCGCCGTCTATCTACATTAGATTCAGTGCTGTCCACGACAACAAACTTTATCTTAACACGCTATAAAGATAACAATATTGTGTTCCACACGGGTGGAGTTCGTGAAGATCGGAGAAATGTATTCGATGATTAATTATGACAACTATTTAAATGCTGAAATTAAAGCTGTGAAACCATCGGGGATTCGTCGTTTTTTTGAAATTGCCAACGAATTGGACAATGTTATCTCCCTCAGTATTGGTGAACCAGATTTTGCTACTCCCTACCACATTCGTGAGGAAGGGATTAATACATTAGAAAAAGGGAAAACTTGGTACTCTCCTAACCGTGGTTTCATGGAACTACGAGAAGAGATTTCTAAGTGGTTAGAGCGAAAGTATCATGTGTCCTATGACCCTGCCACGGAAGTGCTTGTGACGGTAGGCGGGTCGGAAGCTATCGATTTAACATGCCGTACTTTGCTCAATCCAGGTGATGAAGTATTGATTCCTGTGCCAAGTTTTGTGTGCTACACACCGTTAGCTGAATTGTGTAATGCCAAACCAGTGCAGATCATTACGAAAGAAGAAGATGAGTTCCGTTTGACGCCAGAGGCCATTGAAGCCGTGGTGACGGAAAAAACAAAGTTGTTGGTATTACCATTCCCTAATAATCCAACAGGTGCCGTCCTACGACGTGAACATTTGGAAGCCATTGCAGAAGTGGTTATCAAACATGATTTATTCATTTTATCGGATGAATTATATAGTGAATTGACATATGGAGATGAACCACATGTATCCATTGCGTCTATACCAGGTATGCAAGAGCGCACAATTTTAATCAATGGCTTTTCAAAAGCCTATGCTATGACGGGGTGGCGACTTGGTTTTGCTACAGGTCCAGCTCCGA
>CAUQLO010000085.1:0-3123 GCA_963518725.1 uncultured Veillonella sp.
AACTCGCGACCCCCGCCTTGGCAAGGCGGTGCTCTACCGCTGAGCTATTTCCGCATGAATGCAATCCATGTTTTTCTTTCTTGCGACTGCTCATTAATAATACCAAAAAATTTAGATAGTTGTCAACAGATTTTTTAAAAAATATTTTTTGTCGTACAAAAAAGTTGTAGCAACATATAGCCCGTATATTTCGCTACAACTTTTCTATGTATTTACTACAAACTCATTATAGGTGTGGACATCTCAAATTTCTGTAATTTTTTGCGTTGAATCCTGTGGGTATCTCAAAAATCAGATTTTTTGAGATATCCACATCCTTTACTATAGATATCCATATTCCTCTTTCAATATGGCTATGACCTGCTCTTTAATGTCCGGTAGTGTTTCATAACAGAGGCTCCAAACGGGTCTTTCACCAAATTTGTACTCATAAGAAACGAGATAGGGAATGGCAGCAATCAGATTCCAAGGTAAGTCCTGATGTTTCATTTTAAACTCCTCTGATGTTCTGGTTAGATATTTTCCAACGAATTGTAATTTGCAAGCAATTCCATCTTCTACCATCTCATCCATGACTCTATCATCGGTCAGTAACTCGCCGTGTTCATCTCGGCCTTTGTATCGTTCCACTGCTTCATCGAGTTTGTGTATTAACTCCAACGTATCTACTAGTAGCTTTTTATTTTCCATACCTATCCCCACATATGAATTGTCTATCTACATATTTTTTGAAAGTACTCAAAAACTACCGTCCGTCTTGGCGTTCAGATCCTGGTCCATCGACAGCTACGTTTACGCTCGCTTCACCAAATGTTTTCATATCATTCAGCATATGCATACCCGCATCAAGGACAGATAGTCCCATGGTCGAGCCTAATGCCTCGTCCATTTCAAAGCCATAGAATAGATGTGGCTTGATTCCCAAGTATTTCATTTGTGCTGCTTGCACTGGTTCTCCCATATGGACAGATGGGAACACGTAATCCATGACCGCTTCATTGATACATTTTGCAGCTAATACGGCCGCTCCTGTTTCTGCTGTGTCGAAAACTACCGCCATACGATGACTGGCTGCCCCTAGGATAAGTCCTGTTAAGACCACCACGTCTGGGGACCCCACGGTCGCCAACACATGGACTCCGTCTTGGCTTGGCAAATCATGTTCTGCCAAACTTGCCGTCAACTGTTTTGCTTTTTCTTGAATGCTCAAGGTGCAATTATTCTCTGCCAACAACTCTGCCATGGGATATCCTGTGATTCCTGCTGTGACTGCCAACGCTGAAAGTAAGCTTCTTTCACCAACAGTACCGATACCGATGGTTTGGTAGCCCATTTCACTCAATTCATCCACCAAGGCAAAGCCTACGTCTAAGCCTTGTTCTACCATGTCTGGTGTCAAGGCTGCATGCATGCGGAAGAACTTAGACCCTTTGGCTAGTTTGTGTTGGAGTACCCCCTCGATATGGCTTGTGTCTAATTCTAAGCCTGCGTCCACTAAGAATACATCGGCTCCAATTTTCTTAGCTGCCCCATGTGTTGCCGAGTGGCCAGATGCCAAGCGTTCCATAGCTTTCAAGCTCTCTACGCCATGTGTTTGGTTTTGTGGTCCATCCACAGCGATGTCGGCACCGACGATGACAACAGCATGACGAAGATGGTTCGGTTTTTCTTCTTTCAGAATCCCTGCCATACGTTCTGTCATACCCTCTAAGCGCGCCAAGGAGTACAATGGTTTTGTTAGGTTATCGATGCGCAAACGGCATTCTTCCATGGATGGTTTGTGCAATGGTTCGATGACAAAATTACGCATGATGCTCACCTCCTACAACTTCGTGGAACATGTCCACGGCTAAGTTCAACATTTGCATTTGCATGGAACCACCTGTGGCCTCGCCCAAGCAGAATCCAAGATCTACATAGGCCTCTAAGCCCAGTGTTTTCAGCGCATCTTTGTGAGCTTTTTCAGCAGACAAATGGGATGCCATCACGTAATCCATGGTATGTGGATTCATAGCGTGCGCAATGAGGGCGCAGGCAGTCGTATTGAATCCGTCGATGACCACCAACGCATGGTTCGCTGCTGCCCCTAGAATAACCCCTACTAGGCAAGCGAACTCTAATCCCCCTACGGCAGACAAAATGCCCAATCCGTCCGTGGCTGGAATATCCGCATATTTTACTAGTGCATCGTAGACAACCTTTTGTTTCACTTTCAATCGTTCGTCTGAAATATTCGTGCCCCGTCCCGTTGCTTCGTCCGCTGAAAGTCCCGAGAACTTCGCAGTGATCACCGCGCTAGACGTGGTGTTACCAATCCCCATTTCGCCCACTAGAAACGTGTTAAAGCCTTCTTTCACCTTTTCTTCTACAAAGGTGATGCCTACCTCTACCGCTTCAATAGCTTTGTCCATAGGCATAGCTGGTTCTTCTAACATGTTATTCGTACCATTCGGCATCACCTTGTGATGGTGTAACCCTGGTACCGCTGACATATCTGCCGCAACCCCTACATCAATAACTTCGATTTGGGCACCACAATAATTCGCTAACGCATTAGCAGCCGCCCCTTTGGGGATCAAATAGTTGGTAGTCATGTGCACCGTTACCTCTTGTGGGTAGGCGCTGACACCGATTTTTGCCACACCGTGGTCTCCACAGGCGATGATCATACAAGGCTTAGGAGCCGTTGGATTTACTTGATTCGTAGCCGCTGCATAAAGCTCTACCATCGTCGCTAACTTACCATACGAACCATACGGAGTCCCTGTACTCCACTGTTCCCCAATTGCTCGTTCAATCTCTTTATTCCGTGGCACAATCCGCGCCAACGTACTTTCATATAAACTCATACGTCCTCCTATGTGAATCCCATCATAAGAATACAAAAAAAGCATAGCCCTAGACCATGCCAAGTTGATTCCATTATAAAGTATTTTTTGATCAGTTTCAATTTTTATATTTTCTACCTTGTGCATTTAAGAGCCAACATATGTCTCCTAAAAACTGCCCTTCGTGAAAGTTTTTAGGAGACATATGTTGGCTCAAGGGATTGCGGTTGATATGAAGATATAAAAATTGAAACCGACCGGGGGAAATAGGTGGGGAAAAGATGTTACTTATTTT
>CAUQLO010000086.1:0-3104 GCA_963518725.1 uncultured Veillonella sp.
GAATTGCTTCGATGATGAGTTGACGAATTCTTGTTAATGTGAGCACAAGGAATACAAGACCGGATATGAATACGGCACCTAATGCTGTTTGCCAACTCAATCCCATACCGAGAACAACGGTAAATGAGTAGAATGCTAATAGCCCTACACCTGGTGCTAAGGCAATTGGATAGTTGACAAATACGCCCATAGCGATTGTGACTAAACCACCACCTAAGGCTGTGGCAATTAATACGGCATCTTTATCCATACCAGCTAAACTTAATAAGTTTGGAGCAAGCAATAGAATGTATGCCATGGTAATAAATGTGGTAAGCCCTGCAAGGACTTCCGTACGAATCGTAGTATTTCGCTCTTTTAGTGCGAATAACCGTTCTAACATGGTACCCCTCCTAGAAATAAACAATAGTACTCCCTTATTGTAGCACAGTACACATGGATAATATAGAGGGGTTGGCAAAATTTATTCAAAAAAATTATAAAAGTTTTATTTTTTATAATTATATTTAATAAATAGATAATGAAAAGTTAACAAAGGCATCTATAGAATATGCGAACTGTAAAAGATTTGTTTATAGTATTATATATTCATATAGCGGAGTGTATATATGCATTTTATGCATTATATATGCAGATTAATATATAGACAAATTTCGGTATTCTTTATATAATACTATCAAGGAATAAATCCTACTGTTGAAGAGGTATTATTTATGAAAATTTCTACTAAAGGTCGATATGCACTTAGAGTGTTGGTAGACTTAGCAGAACATAGTAAGGATCGTAATGTGTCCATTCGGGAGCTAGCAGAGCGTCAAAAAATTTCTGATAAATATTTAGAAGGAATTGTGGCTCGCTTAGGTGCCGCTGGCTATGTAAAGAGTGTGCGTGGTAAATATGGTGGGTATCAGCTCACAAAAGAACCAAAAGACTATACGGTATATGATATTTTAGCAGCTACGGAGGATTCCATTGCTGTTGTGGCCTGTCTAGAAGATGAGGTCAATACATGTCCGTTAAGCGAAGGTTGTCGTACATTGCCATTATGGGAACATTTACAAAATCACTTACGAGAGTATATGCAAAGTTTAACATTACAAGACGTAATCGATCGTCATTTTACAGTGTAGTTTGTAAGGGAATGAGTAAGGGAAGAGAAAGATGAAAAAAGAGAATCAAATGAATTTGGAAAGCCAACTGGCGTTTCCTCTGTACATTACGGCGAAAGAAGTAATTCGCTCCTTTCAACCTGTGTTGTCTGCGTTGGACTTAACGTACACGCAATATCTAGTGATGATGGTCATTTGGGAATACAAGACAGCAAACTTGAAAATGATTGGGGATAGAATTAGCTTAGACTCTGGTACATTGACACCATTGTTACGCAAATTAGAAGCGAAAGGTTTTATCACTCGTGAACGATTCACAGGAGATGGCCGTTCCATGGTGATTCAATTGACCGCAAAAGGTCAGTCCTTGCAGAAAAAAGTGAAACATTTACCGAATGTGATGGACGATGCAATTGGATTGTCTGCAGAGGAAGAACAAACATTGCGTGCCTTATTAGCAAAGATGATGCGCAATATAGGTGCGAAATAAGAAAGAGTATATAGATGACTCTTTTGTAACACATAGAGGATACTTGATGATGAGAAATCGGGTATCCTCTATGTTATTTGTATGGGAATAAAAGATGTGGAATGACTCGTAGATATGTTACAATACATTCATAGATATATGTAAAGGATGTGAAGTATGAAAGGATTACAACAAACGGGGATGGTCGCTGTTTGGATATTGACAATTGGCATGTCCTTATTGGCGATTTGTTATACCATGATCATTCCCTTTTTACCGGTCTATTTATTAGAACTCGGTGTGGAGCAGGAGGGCTTGGCCCTTTGGTCTGGACTTACCTTTTCCATATCATTTTTTGTAGCAGCCGTGATGGCGCCTATATGGGGGCGTTTAGCGGATCGTCATGGCAAAAAATTGATGGCCATTCGGGCAGGGATACTCATCGGCGTGTCCTATTTGATGGGGGCGTTTGTACAAGATGCATTTCAACTATTGTTAGTGCGTGCCTTTCAAGGGTTTGCCAATGGATTTATGCCTGCAGCGATGACCATGGTATCTCTATCAGTGCCGAAGGAACGAGTAGGCACGGCTATGGGAATATTTCAGATGGGCCTAGTTCTAGGCAATACGGTAGGACCTTTTACAGGTGGTCTTACAGAACTGGCCGTTGGAATGCGACCTGTCTTTTTGGTGGCGGGCATTACCTTGTTCATTGTGACAGCAGCCGTGGCTGTCTTTGTGAAAGAACCAATCGTAGAAACGGAGACACCAGTCCAAGTGTCTTCGTTTATGGATGATCTGCGAGAAGCGAAGCGGAATCGCGTGCTGATTCATATATTGGCACTCTACTTTGTAGTGCAGTCTGCTATGCTTATGCTACAGCCAATCGTGGCTATTTATGTAGGGGATCTAAAAGGCTCTATGGAAGGGGCGGCCATGCTGGCAGGTTCTATTCTCAGCGGTGGTGGTGTCATGGGGATGATTACCACAAACTTATGGGCTGCCTATGGACAGCGGAAGGGATACTTTAAAGGGATATCCTATGCGCTATTGGGAACGGGGATGGTCCTTATCTTGCAAAGTTTACCATTCGGCTTATGGTGGTTTGGAGCCTTGCAACTATTGATTGGTGTATTTATAGTTGGTATCTTCCCGTCATTAGGATCGGCGATGACCGTTAACACAGATCCATCTGTGCGAGGTCGTGTCTTTGGATTAGCCACCACAGCACAACAATTAGGGAATATGATGGGGCCACTATTTGCGAGTTTAGTGGCTACATATTTTGGTATTTCCTATGTATTCTCCGTAGCGGGCTTAGGTATGATTATCATTGGATATATTGTACTGAAGGTGTATGGACAACGGCCGAATATACAGGAATGAAAAAGGTCCTTTGGGACCTTTTTTATAGTATAATCAAGCTTAAATTCTTATGTATGATATTGCTATGAAAAATTATGATAATTTTTATCAATTATAACTAATTGTCATAGTAATGCTTTACTATGCAAAGTATGCATAAT
>CAUQLO010000087.1:0-3062 GCA_963518725.1 uncultured Veillonella sp.
TTAGGCTCGCTAGGCACCGTAACGGCTACGCCGGTACCATCTGTCACCTGATGTGTAGCGCCAGTCGTCCCCGTTTGTGTAGGTCCACAGCCGACCACCAGCAGTACCATCATGACTATGGTGCATATAATCGATATTCTTTGTTTCATACTAACGCCCTTCTATAACACCTTCTATGGAAATATATAAAGACTGCAAATCTTGTAATATCTCTTGATCTGCATCCCAATAGCCACGTTGAGCGGCTTCCAACAAGATTTCTGTAATGCGCTGTAATGCCCAAGGGTTTACGTCGCGCATCCAGTCTTGCACTACTTTGTCTAAGGCATATTTGTTAGCATACCCCTTATAAACCCAGTCAGGCACCACATCACTGGTAACATCCCAGCCAAAACTATGAGAAACCACATTAGACATATCCGATGCCCCTTTGTAGCCATGGTTCATCATGGCCTGAATGAATTTCGGATTCTGCGTTTCCCCTTGTACAACGCGACGAAACTCATCCGATAAGGACCGCATCACGACGCGGCTGCGATCTGTACTATCCCCCACATAGGCACGAGGGGCACTACCTTTTGCATTTCGCACCGCCGCAATAAGACCACCATGATAGCTATAGTAATCATCAGCACTCAAAATGTGCGTTTCCCGATTATCTTCGTTCTTAATGGTTACATCCATCGTAGTTAATCGCCGTTGGAATAGCCTCATATCCTGAGGAATGTCCTCATGCAGGTGAAAGCTACTCCACTTGCTGTAAACTTGAGCAATATCTTGTACGGATTCCCAGTTTTTGCCTTCAATCAAGGCTCCCACACCCGTGCCATAAGCTTGGGGCGGATCGCCAAAGATGCGGAGTCTAGCCTTTTTAGTAGCCAATAGAGGGTCCTCACCTTGCTCAACGAGCCAGTCTACATCATCGTGAATATGCTTTTTCACGTAGTTGTCTTCCAACGACTCATCTAATTCTGCCACCATTTCAACGGCTTTGTCGAGCCAGCCGATAGCAGTAGGCATCATATCTCGAATGAGGCCACTGATGCGGCCCATCACATCGATGCGAGGGCGCTGCAATTCCTCTAAAGGAATTACTTCTAAACCTGACACGCGACCGCCCGATTGCCATTTAGGTCGAACTCCTAACAAGTAAAGGAACTCACCCAAGCACTGACCATGACTTCTAGAATTGCTCGTAGCCCATAGGATGATGCCAATCGTCTCAGGATACCGTTGTTCATTCAAAATATAATCAGCGATAACTTGATCTGCTAACTCTATGCCTAATTGATAGGCTATCTTCGTCGGTAAAGCTCTTTCATCTAAACCATAGAAGTTACGCCCCGTAGGCAGTACGTCGACTTGACCGCTCGAGGGGGCTCCACCTGGACCGGGCTCTACATATCTGCCCTGTAAGGCATTTGAAATAGAGGTTAGCTCGTTCTTGGTGTCACCTAATTTTGGAATATACTCTCGAACGATCGCATTCGCCAAAGGTTCTAACCGTTCGGGCACTGTATAATCTGGTATATTGATCACATGACTTACAAAACTACGCAATTCATTCCAAATTCGATCTATGGTAACACTATATCGTATACCATCTGAATGAATTTCGCCAGCATGTTCCGCCATATAAGACCAATCATAACCTAATTCTTCTGCGATGGTGGCAAGGCCTGACGCGATTTCACCTTGAGGAGTGCTTACAATAGCAGTAATAAACTCTTCTAATGCTTCCCCTTCAGGACCTTGCCCCAAGATGTGCAAACCATTGCGCATCTGCATATGTTTCAAGTCGCTCAGCTTTTCGTGGACCTCTGTAATTATATCGTCCACCGTCATGGTAGAACCTCGTTCTTTATCGATGAGATGGCACTCCATGGCCTTTTCTCGAATCACTTCACCTAGAGTAGAGACACTTTCAGGATGTTCCCGCTCAAAATGACTATGTTCATCGAGTAAGGCCTCTAATTCTTCGAACTCATCATAGAGGCCCGCTGTCGTCATCGGCGGCGACAAGTGACCCACTAAGCAAGCCGAACTACGCCGCTTGGCTTGTATGCCTTCCCCAATAATGGTTGTCCAATACGGGTAAATATTTGGCAAACTGGAAATGCCGATTTCCGGATAACAACTAGCGCTGAGTCCAGCCCCCTTACCGGGCAGCCATTCTAGAGAGCCATGGGTACCAACATGGATAAATGCATCAGCTTCAAAGACATCGCGCACCCAGTGATAAAACGCTAAGTATTGATGTGGTGGAGGCAAGCAAGGATCGTGATAAATGGCCGATACATTCTCCCCAAATCCACGGGGTGGCTGTACCGTAATCCACAGATTGCCATTGGAGAAACCTGGGATAATCACATCATCATCGTAGACGAATACATCCCCTGGGGCTTCGCCCCAAGATTTAATCATCGCCACCTGCGTATCTTCCGGCAGCGTAGCAAAATATGCTTTGTAATCATCGCTACTTAACCGACCTTCTGCAGAGGCTAGTAGTTCATCGGTGAGCATGGAGCGGTCATTCGTCATATGAGACGTTACCACATCCATCAAGTCTGCACTTGTTTCTGGCACCGTGTCGATGGTATAACCTTCCGCCTTCATATCTCGCAATAACCGTAGCACCGACTCAGGTGTATCAAGACCTGCGGCAGAGCCAATGTTGGAGTTCTTAGGCGGATAGTTATGTAATATAACGGCCACTTTTCGCTCCGATACAGGGATATGGCGCAATGTAGACCATTTAATAGCTCGTTGTACAATAGCAGCGATGCGTTCTTTCACAGGCAAGTACACATAGTGTCCACGCTCATCATAGGTTTGGCATGCCACAACACCGCCTTGAATAACCCCATCTAGCTCAGGCTGAGATATAGATAAATTCACGTCTAAAGGCGTTACACCTTGTGGATTCTCGATCCAAGATTTCTCATCCATGTATATGGTATAGCCCTGAACGATAGGAACGCCCTGTAATTTTAACTCCTCCAAGGTTTGAGCCCCTAAGGACTGGAAGGAGAATTTACAAGTATTTATGAGCACATCAAAGG
>CAUQLO010000088.1:0-3005 GCA_963518725.1 uncultured Veillonella sp.
ATACGCATTATGGACCAATTTCTATCGTGCCAGTGATGAAAACTGAAATCAAAGCTTTGGTGCAAGAAAACGGTACGTTGAAAGGTCAAGTACAAGCATTGGTTGAACAAGTGAAAGTGCAGAATGAACAAATTCAAGCATTGCAACAAATCACAGCGCAGTTGTTGAACCGTAACTAATTGCATACCTATCGATAGTTAAGAATATTTCTATAGCGTTGGCTTGCGGAATAAAGCTATTCTATAGATGTTATATAAAATAGCATTTAATATTCTTATTTCGATGCACAAAAGAGCTATCTACCGATGACAAACATCATCGGATAGATAGCTCTTTTGCATGTATACATTATTGTTTTTTTAACAATCGAGATTTGCAAGCCTCATAACCTCGTGAGATATACGGTTTTAATTGACTTTCACTTAGGTCAGCCCCAAAGGCACGTTTGCTGATGAGGAACAGTGGCGGAGACTGGATACGTTTTGCCACAGCTAAGCCGTTGAACGATTTCCACCAGCGTTCGAGGTCGCTGATAAACTGTTCTGTGGATGTGAAATAGTGAGAAACAGGGTTTGGCAATCCTAATAGGTGTTCCAATGTACCGTTCTCGTAGGCCCGCAAGATATCCTCAGGGGTCAAACGCTGATGAGGCCGTGTATGTGGCGTACCCTCTACGAAGGCACGGAATAAACAGTCGTGATATTCATATTGCAATGGATCACCAAGACCTTGTGTCACATCTTGTGCGTCAGATAACTCGGCGCTCGGCACTACATCGATAGAACCTTGTGGAATGACCTCTCGTTGAAAGATGCTTTCATTCATATAGCGCGCCAGTGCATAGACATCCGTTTTCCACACATCCCCCGTCACGGCGAGGAAACCTGCCAAATCACCGTACATGGTAGCATAGCCCACAGTGAACTCCGTTTTATTGCCATTGCATGTGAAAGCCCCGTTCACAGCGGATGCAATACCAGCTAAAATGCGAGACGAGCGATCACGAGCTTGGATGTTTTCCTTGCCTAACGTAGACAACTGCAAGAATGATGTAGTGTTGGAGGCACTTTCAATAGTGTGTTGCTCGTCAGAGTTTGTAATAGTTTGGTCAGAACTGTATAGCATAGTTTGGATCACATCTTCTTTAGAAGATACAGTATTTTCCTTTACATCTTGCATAGTTGTTGCATGCACATTACCATGGTGATGTAATTCGGGGATAGCATCGGGGATAACATCGGGGATAACATGGGTGTTATACTTTGTAAAGCTAGTATTCTCTAATTGCTCAATGGTGGCACTGACACCTTCCTCAATAGGGAATACCCCATAATGACAGCCGATGTTTTGTGCTAGTTGGTATGCCAAATCCTTCGTCATATCCGAGTTATAGCGGCTTGGCATATTGACTAAGTATAAGTTCTCTGGTTTCAATACAGTGCTGTAGAAGGTAGCATTGAGAGCAGAGTCTATACCACCAGAGGCACCGATGACAATGTTCTTAATACCAGTTTGAGCTAAGAATTGACGAAGGCCGTATTGAAGGGCTTTAAAGAGGGTAGGGATGTAGGTAGGTGTTGTTGCAAGTGTATGATTTGAATTAGCTGGAACATGTGAGTTATCTAAATTATCTAAATTATCTAAATCATGTGTATCACATGCATTGTATATATCATTCTTATCAGAATTATTGTTTTCTGATATATGACGAGATACGGTGCGATCTTGGAAAGTATACTTATGATTAGTGTTATTATGTGAAATCGGTTGCCACAAGGTATCTTTTAACAAGGTAGGCCGTACAGTATTTTCGAAAGCAGGCACTTCTTCCACCACAGAACCGTTCACATCATATAAAGTAGAGCAACCATCATAGATGCAGATATTTTTGCCGTTGTTTTGAATCCCCACATGGTTCGTATAGGCGATAGGGATATTGTATCGCTTGGCCTGTGCGCTAAATAGGGCGTGACGGTGTTCTTGCTTATGAACTGTGTAAGGAGATGAGGAACAATTCACGATTAAATCGATATGCTGGCCTTTCGCTTTTGCAGACTCTAGCATAAGACTCGTCGGACAATCAGGGTAATGCGTATCCCAGCTATCTTCACAGATAACAGGAGCAATGGTGAAATCTCCGTGACGAGTGGAAATCGTAAGAGGCTGATTAATATCCGACAAGGATAGATTACGCTCTTTAGCCACTACATTGGCGCTAGTAAAATAACGAGGTTCATTAAAGTAGCGATAAGATGGCAACAATGTTTTAATGGTAAACGGATACGGTTGTGATGGATTAGATACTAGCTTGCCATTAGAAGCCACATACAGAGCATTATATTTACGAAGACTGCCGTCTAGATTACGGAGACTTTCATCAATACCTACATTACCAAAGATGATCGTAAGATTGGTGCTAGCGGTGGCTTTCACTAGTTCGTCACCATAATAGAGACAATCCTTTATAAAAGGCACTTGGTCCCACAAGTCGCCCACCATGTAACCGCTGAGGCACAATTCTGGGAAGATGAGGATGTCCGTGCTCACCGCCTTGGCGTAGTCGATGGCATGCATCATAGATTGAAAATTTGTAGCAGGCTCACTAGGGTGGACCTGAATTTGACCAAAAGCAATACGAATCATGGAGAACTCCTTTATTGATAGATTAACGTGTTGATAGTTGTTGAGTATATTATAGCATTTTATGGGGGATTTGTAGTGGGGGATGTAGCGAGCGTGAATATGTGGTATGTTACATAAAAATTATTTTATTCTATGTAACGATTCCGTTTTGTAAAAGTATTTAATTATGCTTGACATAGACATGGGATAGGTCTATTATGTAACTAAGACAAACCCCTCACATCCGCAAGGACAGATACATTCTGACGTGAGGCTTTTTTATTGTTTGAAATTTGCAATTCTTCTGACATATATGGTATTCTTATGTTGTACATAAATCTCCGCCGATGTGATAAGAATGCCTTTGGACGAAAGTTTTATCG
>CAUQLO010000089.1:0-2954 GCA_963518725.1 uncultured Veillonella sp.
GGGATCTCCTATGATCCTAAAATTTTAAACTTTCTTCATATGATTGGTGAACAACCGGTAGGTGATTTACATACCTTACAGGTAAAGCCTATAGTCGATCGAACAGTGGAAGCCCTAGAATGCAAGACTTTCACAGAGGCGACACTCGGAAAGATTCACGAACTCAGAAGAAACGCCTTAGAGAATGCCCGCATTGCCATCGGCATGCTGCATGATAAATAATTTACCTTAGAATTGTGTATAACACGGGAGGGTATAGTATGTTAACACTTGAACAAAAACAATTGATACAAGAAAAAGCAAAAGCGATTCGCGTACACATCGTGAAATCTGTAACAGCGGCAAAATCTGGTCATCCAGGAGGATCCTTATCCATTGCTGATGTGATGAGCTTGTTGTACTTTCAAGAAATGAATGTAAATCCCAATGAGCCAAAAGATCCAAATCGCGATCGTTTTGTCTTATCCAAGGGACATGCTGCACCAGCGTTGTATGCTACATTGGCAGAAAAAGGATTTTTCCCAACAGAAGAGTTGTTGAATTTGCGTAAAATTGACCACATCTTGCAAGGTCATCCAGATATGAAATACATTCCAGGCGTAGATATGTCTACTGGTTCTTTGGGACAAGGTATTTCCGCAGCTTGTGGTATGGCATTGGCTGGTAAAATTGACGGCGCTTCTTACCGTGTATACTCTGTGCTAGGTGATGGCGAATTAGAAGAAGGACAAGTGTGGGAAGCAGCAATGTTTGCAGCGCATTACAAATTGTCCAACTTAACAGCCTTTGTAGATTTTAATGGATTACAAATTGATGGTGACATCACAAAAGTTATGAGTCCATTGCCAATTGATGAAAAATTCAAAGCCTTCGGTTGGCATGTGATCGTGGTGGATGGTCATGATTTAGATGCCTTACACGCAGCAGTTATAGAAGCGAAAGCAACTACAGATAAACCGACAATGGTCATTATGAATACTGTCAAAGGGAAAGGCGTACAAGCTATGGAAGGCCAAGCAGGCTGGCATGGTAAGGCGCCATCTCAAGAAGAATGTGATCAATTTGTAGCGGAATTGTTGGAGGTGTAATCATGGGAAAAGCGACTCGTGAAGCATATGGTGCAGGCTTAGTAAAAGTGGGTGCCACTCATAAAGATGTTGTTGTATTAGATGCAGATTTATCAAAATCTACAAAAACTGATGAATTTAAAAAAGTCTATCCTGAACGTTTCTTTAATGTAGGGATTGCAGAACAAAACTTAATTTCCGTAGGCGCTGGTTTGGCAGCAGCTGGGAAAATACCATTTGTGTCTTCCTTTGCTATGTTTGCCACAGGCCGTGCTTTTGAACAAGTGCGCAATGCTGTATGTTATCCAAAATTAAATGTAAAAGTTTGCGCTACTCATGCAGGTATTACTGTTGGCGAAGACGGTGCGACACACCAAAGTTTAGAGGATATTTCCTGCATGCGTACATTGCCTAATATGACAGTTGTGGTGCCAGCAGATGCAGCAGAAACAGAAGCTGTCATTGCTTGGGCTGCAGAGTATCATGGACCAGTGTATGTACGCTTAGGCCGTGCTGGCGTAGAAGATGTGACACCAGAAGGTTACACATTTGTGCCAGGAAAATCGCAACAATTACGTGATGGCAAAGATGCAACAATTATTGCTTGCGGTGCCTTAGTGGGACCAGCCGTAGAAGCAGCGGCTACGTTAGAAGCAGAAGGCATCTCTGTACGTGTTATCAACATGGCGTCCATCAAGCCAATTGACGCTGAAGCAATTGTAACAGCAGCGAAAGAAACAGGCCTATTGATCACAGCAGAAGAGCATAATATCATCGGTGGTTTAGGCAGTGCAGTGGCAGAAGTAGTAGTCAAAGAATGCCCAGTACCAATGGAATTTGTTGGTGTTAATGATACCTTTGGGGAGTCCGGTACTCCAAAAGAATTGATGGCAAAATATGGATTAACAGCAGCTGATATTGTAGCAGCTACCAAACGAGGTATAGCACGAAAATAGGAAGGGAATGATAGAATGATAGAATTTAGAAATGTCCATAAAGTATACGACAACGGGTCTGTTGCTTTAGAGGATGTATCGATTCATATTGAAAAAGGAGAATTCGTATTAGTCTGTGGACATTCTGGAGCAGGTAAATCAACATTTATTAAATTACTTTCACATGAAGTAAAACCAGATTCCGGAACGGTTATGGTAAATGATGTTGATGTGACGCGTATCAAATCTAGTAAAGTACCGTACTTGCGTAGAAAGTTAGGTATTGTATTCCAAGATTTCCGATTATTACCATCAAAAACTGTATTTGAAAACATTGCTTTCGCCTTGGAAGTTATCGAGGAAAAACCGAAAGTGATTCAAGAAAAAGTATTCAACGTGTTGGAATTGGTTGGATTGAGTGATAAAGCCAATGATTTACCGCAGGATTTGAGCGGTGGGGAACAACAACGGGTAGCGATTGCTAGAGCCATTGTGAATAAACCGTTGGTATTAATTGCGGATGAACCGACAGGTAACTTGGATCCACAAACGAGCCGTGATATTTCTGACCTTTTCAAAGCCATCAATAACTCCGGTACTACCGTGGTGATGGTGACACATGATATGGATATGGTGTCCTATCTGAACAAACGAGTGATTGCCTTAGAAGGTGGTCGAGTAGTGAGTGATCAAATGAGAGGGGCCGCATTCCATGAAAATTAGAACGTTTAAGTATTATATAAAAGAAGCCGTCAAATCTATGCGTCGCAATGGTTTGATGTCCTTAGCATCCATTTCCACGGTGACGTTGTCCCTGTTTATCTTGGGCGTGTTTGCTTGTGGCGTTGTGAATCTTAACAATTTGGCGTCTCATTTAGAGAGTCAAGTGCAGATTAGTATCTATTTGAAAGATAATTTAACAACACCGCAAGTGATGGAATTAGGCAAAAAA
>CAUQLO010000090.1:0-2846 GCA_963518725.1 uncultured Veillonella sp.
AAGGCATTTCTTGCATCGTAGCAGATAGCTTTGCTCGTATTTTCTTCCGCAATGCTATCAACATCGGCTTGCCAGTGATCGAAATTGGCGAGGCTGTGGAGCACATTCAAGAAGGTCATGAAATCGCTGTGGAAATGGCCACAGGTGTTGTCCATAATGTGACTACCGGTGAAATCTACCAAGGAACAGCACTACCAGAATTTGTGCAAAACATTGCCAAAGCAGGTGGATTGGTGAACTTTGCAAAAACAAGACAGGAGTAATATGATGAGTGAAAAGCAAATTGTCCTAATTGCTGGTGACGGTATTGGGGAAGAGATAACAAATTCGGCGCGTGCTGTGGTGGACGCAGCCTTTGCTAAAGCGGGTGTAACAGCCAACTGGATTGAGAAAAAAGCTGGTGGTGCGGCTATCGATGCCTTTGGTGAACCATTGCCACAAGATACCATCGATGCATGCCAAGCAGCAGATGCTGTATTATTAGGTGCTGTAGGCGGCCCTAAATGGGATGATGTAGATCCGTCCATCCGTCCTGAAAAAGCCATCCTTGGTTTGCGTAAAGCATTGGGCTTGTTCTGTAACTTGCGCCCAGTGAAAATCTATCCAGCATTGCGGGAGTTCTCTCCGTTGAAACCAGAATTGGTAGAAAACGTTGACTTCGTTATTGTTCGTGAATTAACAGGCGGCATCTACTTTGGAGAACGGGAAGAAGCGCAAGGAGAAGGCCCAACTGAATTTGCTTGGGACAAAGAGACTTACGCTCGTTATGAAGTGGAACGCATCATGGACGTAGCTGTGGAAACAGCACGTAAACGTTCTGGCAAAGTGGTGAGTGTAGACAAAGCTAATGTATTGGCATCTTCTCGTTTATGGCGTAAAATTGCAAAAGAAAAAGCAGAAGCGAATCCAGATATCAACATGGACTACTATTATGTAGATAATACAGCTATGCAATTGGTGACGAATCCGGGTCAATTTGATGTACTAGTGACAACAAATTTATTTGGAGATATTTTGAGCGATGAAGGAGCTGTTATCTCTGGATCTCTTGGTTTATTGCCATCTGCCTCCATTGGTACAGGCACTTCCTTGTATGAACCAATTCATGGATCGGCACCAGACATTGCAGGACAGGGCATTGCCAATCCATTAGGTACGATTTTGTCTGCTGCCATGATGTGTCGTTACTCTTTGGACTTACCAGCAGTAGCAGACTCCATCGAGCAAGCAGTAACAGCTGTTCTTGATGCGGGCTATCGCACAGGTGATATGTACCGCGAAGGATTCACAAAAGTGAATACCCAAGGCATGACTGATGCTGTTATAGCGCACTTAGGGTAAGCTTTCGCAGTATATAAGGTGTAAAAATCGCGACACACTCCTTCACAAACTGTTACTATCGTTAGGTTTGCTCCGGAGTATGTCGCGTTTTTTTGCAACAATATTATGTATGCTCTTTTATCCAAGAATCATGATAGGCGATGGCCTTTTGTAAATCAACGCAATGCGTTTTATTATGCTTTGGTTGCGTATTCATATAAAGTACCTATAGTCCATAAAAAGAAAAGCCGAGGTACATCCCGGCTTACATTGCAAATAAAGTATATCCACGGTGGGGGGCACCATACTTATAGGGCCTCTCTTTAAAAATGACACTTCATTTTATGGCGGGGCGCGCCAACGGTAAAGTTCCTCGCTTTTAGAATGATAGAGCATTCTATGGTGGGGAGCACCAACGATAAAGTTCCGCACTTTTAGATATACATTTACAAGTTCATCCTATCACAGAAATATAGGCATGTCAATTATGATGAAGACCTATTTACTAATCGATTAACCATATTCTAGCATAGGTGTATCTATATAGAAGCTATACTTTGCATTTAATTTATTGTGTACTTTTATGTATAATAGATTACATATGTCAATGTTGAAAAATAGGGAACGGAAGGAGTTACTATGGCAGATGAACGAGTAACGGATTTACAGCTTGCTCATGCTGTACTAGGCTATACGGGTGTACCAGGTGCCTATGCCTATGAAGTGTTACAGAATTTACTTTCAAAGTATAAAGAAAAAGGTGGATCTATAGAGGGGCAACAGATTGAGCGATGTCAAAGTCACCGTGAGTTGGTACAGGCTGTTCATGAAGGGCGTATCGATTATGCCATATTGCCTATTGAAAATTCTATTGTTGGGGAAGTACGGGATAGTACGGACCTAATTAAAGATAAGAATATTCACATCGTAGGGGAAGTGCGGCATAGTATTAGTCATAGCTTGCTAGGTGTACCAGGGGCGACATTAGATGCGATTGAAGAAGTGTATTCTCACGAGCAAGCTCTCATGCAATGCTCTCAATTTTTGGCAACCCATAGTTCGTGGCAGTTGGGACCTATGAGTAATACAGCAGTGAGTGCTAAGTTTGTCAGTGACACTAGAGATGTAACAAAAGCATGCATAGCCAATGCATCCGCTCAAGAATTATACGGCCTCACACTATTGGCTCCCGATATTGCAAACTTTAAAGAAAACTATACAAGATTTTTCATCATTACCCATAAGGATGTGGTGATTCATAATGCACATAAACTGAGTATTATTGTACAAACTCCGAATACGCCAGGCGCTTTGGTGAAAGTCCTTCGTGTCTTTGAAGACCATCAGCTAAATATGGTGAATATTAAATCCCGTCCTTCTATGCATACACCATGGGAATATTTTTTTTACATAGATATTGAAGGAGAAGGTCGACAGGTTGAATTGATGCAAGCGCTTGAGAAAGTACGTAATTTGACGGATTATTTACAAGTGCTAGGACATTATAAAATTTATGACGTTTTATA
>CAUQLO010000091.1:0-2824 GCA_963518725.1 uncultured Veillonella sp.
GTGATACCAGAGCTATCTTCGCCAAATACTTGCCAGTTAACAGCACTAGCAGAACCTAAACCGCATGCGCAAATCGCAGCAGCTGCTAAACATGATGCAAAAAATTTTTTCATATATTTCACCTCGTTTAAAATTAAATTTAATTTATTATACCATATATTAAATGTATTTTGTATGAAAGTTTATTTTTTGCAATGTTTTTATATAAAATGTACTTCGCCCTGCACCACGACATTCTATAAAGCCTTCCTCAACGAGTTCTTTCAAAGCCTTTTCCACCGTCGAGATCGCTATATCAGGCTGCTTTTCAAGAATCCCTGCTTTTGTAACCTTACCGATGGTAGCACTAATAATGATTTTTATACGATCCTTTGCACATAACGACGTAGTCAGTAATTCAATACGGCTTTCAAAATCACGATAAGCTGCCAATATAACGCGAAGCATATATTTTACAAAAGGAACCATATCCTCCTCGCCCCTATGCCAATTGACACCCGACTCACCTAGCGCCGCATAGTAACTATCCTTGGTACGCTCAATTTTTTGCTCTAAGCTAATGAATTTACCAATCATATACCCATTTTGATACAAAAGCAACGTCGTCAGCAACCGGCTCATACGACCATTCCCATCATTGAAAGGATGGATACACAGAAAATCGTGTATAAATACAGGAAACACTAGCAATGGATCCACCGATTTATCTTGGAGAACCGCATTAACACCTTTGCAAATCTCATCAATAGCAGCAGGCGTTTCATAAGGTGCCAAGGGCTCAAAGCGCTCCACCTCAGAACCATCCGCAAGCCGCTCAATTATCGAATTCTGCACATTCTTAAACTGACCGCCAATCCCCTTATGGGAATACGCATACAAATCGCGATGCAGCTGCAATACGATCTGACTCGTCAACGTAATGTGCTCATAACTCTCGTGTACCGTATTCAACACATCACGATACCCCATAATCTCTTCCTCATCCCGATTTCGAGGCATTACCTTATCCGCCACCAACGAACGAATCCGAGCCTTCGTCGTCACAATCCCTTCAATCCGATTCGACGACTCCACACTCTGCACCTTTGCAATCTCCACCAACCGCGCCACACTACTAGGCCTCTGCGACACAAACAAATCCTGCCGCCCCTTATACTCATGAATCTGTGAAAGCAACGACACACCCTCACCATCCCACAGACAATCTCCGAGCCGCCGATAATCAAAACTACACCACATCACCTTTCCTCTATAACTCCATTATTCCCCTAATTCTAACACATAATAGGGAATAAATAGAGTTTTTCTCCCCTCTCCGGCCCTTTGAGGAAAATAATACTAATGTAGAATAAAAGAAACCTCGCTCTGAATATGTTGCTAGGGTAGGCTGGGAAATGGATGGTGTCTAAAAACCGACTTTGGCCCTGCGAAGGCCGTAGGCCGAAGTCAGACCCGGCCGGTGGAGGATTTTTAGACACCATCCATTTCTACATACCACACCAGAATGCTAATATTCAGAGCGAGGTTTCAAAACATCTATATTAAATTTTATTTTCCCCAAAGGGCCTGCATTACTTCTTCACCTATGGTTTCTTTTTCAATTTTCATAGGTTTTTGTTTTTCATTATTGGTCAACAGAGCCACTCCAGATTGGCTATACACGGTTGCTTTCACTTCTGTCCATGTTTTTTCGGGACGATTGATTTCAACGGAATAAATATAAGTATACCCTTCAACGTTGTTTACTTTCACATTGATACGAGCCATACCATCTGTTTTATACACCGTAGAGTTATCGATAAACCATGTAGAATCGTCCGCATCAGCGTCAATATAGTACCAATCAGCTGCATGGGCCACACCAAAGCCACCTACCAATATACATCCTGCTGCCATCACAGCAGCTAACCATTTTTTCATCATACTCTCCTATGCAGTCCTGTAAACTGCCCAACACTATATGTTCACATTATTACTGTAATTCATACCTTACCATGTAAACACGAGTGGCGACCACATAGGTGATCGCCATTTGTGCATATCTATGTTAGATACAATATATGTTCTTTACGTTATACGCTCTATTATTCGTCATCTTCGATTTCAGATGCAGGAATCACAGCAATGCTGGCTACCTTATCACCTTCGTCAAGATTTTGCGTTTTAACGCCAGAAATTGCTTTGCCTTTTTTCACAGCAATATCATTCATGTTAAAACGAATAATTTTGCCTTGTTCGGAAATGAGCATCACTTCGTCATCGTTGCGCACAACCTCAACAGCTACTACGTCGCCTGTTTTGTCGTTGATGCGGAAGTTTTTCGTACCGATACCACCGCGTTTTTGTACATTATATGCAGATGCATCATTACGTTTACCATAACCTTCTTCGGAGATAGTAAACACTTGTACTTCGCTTTCATCGGCCTCAAGAACACCTGCACCAACTACAACGTCGCCAGTTTTCAACTTGATACCACGAACGCCATGAGCCGCACGTTTCATGAGACGAACATCTTGTTCGTTGCAACGAATCGCCATGCCAAGTTTCGTGCCAATCAAGATATCTTGCTTGCCAGTCGTTACGGTTACAGAAATCAAGCGATCCCCTTCGTCGAGGTTAATGGCGTTGAGGCCAGAGCGACGGATATTGCGGTATTCTTCGATAGCTGTACGTTTCACAACGCCGAACTCAGTAACCATGAATAAGTTTACATTTTCATGGATGCGTTCAAGGTCAATCATAGTCGTAACAGATTCGCCTACAGCCAGTGGCAATACGTTAACCATGGCAGTACCGCGAGAATTACGGGAACCTGCTTCTG
>CAUQLO010000092.1:0-2653 GCA_963518725.1 uncultured Veillonella sp.
CTTTCATATGGCGTGAAGCTAATAGTGTAGCATGGTGAATACCATTTGTAACGAATGTAGCATGAGTATGCTGCAAGTAATGCAATACCATTTCTGTAGTGCTGCCTGCGTCGATAAAGATAAAGCCTGTGGAGCTAATCAATTCAGAAGCAGCTAAGGCAATCGATTCTTTGGCATCTCGATAGGTAATGGATTTAGGAAGTGTATCTAATTCCATACTACTATGATCCGGGGTCAGACTCGTAGCCCCACCATGAACCTTTTGCAGCAACCCTTTGTTGTGTAGGTGAGCCAAATCTCTTCGAATAGTAGGGGCAGAAGAAGACAAAGCTTGCACTAACTCATGTACTGTAACAACTCGATTTTGCTTGATGCGACGTAGAATAGCGGCATAACGTTCTTCAGGAAGCATAGTAAAATCACCTCCAATGTATGATTAACCTAGTACTACGATAGGGAAATATAACGCATTGCGTCTATTCATTTTCCTATATTCATGGTAATATAAATGGCAAATAAATTATAGTAGGCTATGGTGGATTTCATCAAAATGTATAAAAGTAAAGGCCATATTTTGCGATAAATTAATAATCCGCTCTGTGCGGATAGGAATTGTATAATACAGATAAGGAGATACGTATGAAATTAACAAAAATGCACGGTTTAGGAAATGATTTTATTGTGTTTTTTGATGATGGTACTACCACATTAGATGTGACAACGATGGCCCGACGATTGTGTGATCGCCACACCGGCATCGGAGCAGATGGATTGGTGATTGTTATGCCATCCGAAGTAGCCGATGTAAAAATGCGTATCATCAATTCCGATGGCAGTGAAGCAGAAATGTGTGGGAATGGCATTCGTTGCTTTGCAAAATATGCCTATGATCGCAAAATTATCGAACAAGAGACATTCACTGTAGAAACATTGGCAGGGATTATGGAGCCTACAATTATTGCAGACCGAGGTGTGGCACAATTAGTGAAAGTAAAAATGGGCCAGCCTACATTTAAGGCTAGCCATATTCCTATGAATATTGAATCTGAAAAAGTATTGTCGCATACGATTGACGTAGAGGGTGTGTCTTATGAGGTGAGCTCTGTTCTATTAGGTGTGCCGCACACAGAAGTGTTTGTGGACGATGTGACGGCAGTACCTCTTACAGTATTGGGGCCAAAGATTGAAAAGTACCCCTTATTTCCAAAAGGTACCAATGTGAACTTTGTACAAGTTGTGAATGATACGACAGTAAAAGTCCGTACTTGGGAACGTGGGGCAGGAGCTACACTCGCTTGTGGTACAGGGTCCTGCGCCAGCGCTGTCATGGCCCATGAGAAGGGATTTACTGGACGCTCTGTAGATGTAGAATTATATTTGGGCACATTGCGCATCGATTATGAAGCAGATGGTACGGTATATATGACTGGGCCTGCTACAGAAGTGTTTAGTCTGGAGTTGGAGGATGTAACTTGCTAGATAGGTGCTAGCATGTACGTATATAAAAGAAAAGAGGAAAGTTGATCAAACTGTGTCAACTTTCCTCTTTTTGTGTGAGTTATCATACCATTATAAATCTAATAGTATAGTGCGGTTTCACATCAGATGCGCTTGGCTGTATTAGTTCAGTTTCCATAGAAGCGTGTCAATGAATCCATACCTTATGAATTAGTTTTTAGCTGAATTTTCTTGCCAAATTTTTTAGTGAAAGCCGTAAGAGTAGCTGGTTTTACGGTATCTACCGTTATGATAAGACCATCTACATTTGGTGTTGGTGTCACGCCTAGGATGGTACCAGTTGGCTCTAATTGACGATATAAAAAGGCAGCATCAGTTTGTAATGTATCGAAATCGCCTAAGCTATAGGAGCCAGTGGTGATAATATGATTGTCCAAGAAGTGTTTATCTTGGATGTAAGCTGTTTCTGCAGTAATGGCTTTCACATCTTTAGGGGATGTAAAAGAAATGACTAGTTTGCCATCACGCCAGAACATAGCTCCGCGATTGTGGAAATCATAGGAGTCGCCAAATGTTTTTTTGATGAGATTACGAGCGGTCTCTTCCATTTGTTGTTGGGAGATGGTGGCTTGTAATGTCTCGGCTGCTTTTGAATAGAGCATACGATATGTAATTTCGGCAGCTTCACTGCGAGTGACATATTTTTCTGGATTAAACAGCCCTGTGGTACTGTAGTTAATAAACCCAAACAAGGCTAATTCACGGACCGAAGATTGGGCCCAAGGAGCGATAAACTTTTGGTCGCTAAAATGAATGTTGTCGAGGGCTGTAGGATCTTCGGTTCTATATCCTTGGTAGTGTAGATATTTGTCGGCTACTACAGCAAATTCTTGGCGGGACATATATTGCTCAGGGCGATATGTTTTGTCCCCGTAGCCACTGATGATATTAGCTCTAGCTACACTTTCAATAGCGAGAGAAGACCAGCGATCGGATGTGATATCAGTGAAAGAACTAGCCAACATAATAGATGGTGGCTCACCAATCATTTTACTAAATAAAGAAGCAGCTTCTTCGCGAGAAAGTGGATCATTCGGTTTGAATGTTCCATTTTTGTATCCACTCATAAATCCTTCTTTAGTCATCTTTGTAATGGAATTATAGGCCCAAAATTGAGGGGGTACATCTGTAAAGC
>CAUQLO010000093.1:0-2599 GCA_963518725.1 uncultured Veillonella sp.
TCCATGGGAATCTATGTTGCAAGATTGCTTGAGCACAGTTAACGAAATCGGAAAGAATGTAAATATTACTTATAAAACGGTGGAAGAAGTAGAAAACTTAACTGTCGATGAAGCAGTGGACTATTTCTGTATACGAGTACAAAGAAAAGTGGGTGGTGATTTAGATGTGATTAAACAAGAAATCCGCAAGTTCTTATCTGCGAAAGCGGTCGATGGGAAATTAGAGAACCACACAACGGATACCATTGCGTGGATTTCATGGCGAGTTTAATCTTCTGAACTTGTAAGATATAGAATTTACAGTCTTTTTGTGTTGTCAGTTGCGATGAGTTGGAGTTATGAACGTGAGCCTAAAGACATGCAATATTATAGCATGCTAATATTTTTAAGAATCTTGAGATAGAGCTTCGCTACTTTCAACAAATTCACGTAAGGCACCATACCCTTCTGTTTCCAAATCTTCTAAGGGGATAAACCGCAAGGCAGCGCCGTTGATGCAGTACCGGAGACCGCCCATAGAGCGTGGTCCATCTTCAAAGACGTGTCCTAAATGAGCATCACCAATGCGACTGCGCACCTCAATGCGATGATGACCTAAACTATCGTCGTGATAGTAATGAATGACATCGCTGTTGATTGGTTGTGCAAAACTAGGCCAGCCACAACCTGAATCGAACTTTTGGGCAGAGATGAACAGAGGTTCTCCAGATGTAATATCTACATAAATGCCAGGACGAAATTCATCTGTATACACATGAGAGAAAGGCCGTTCTGTGGCGCTATGCTGCGTTACAGAATAGGCTAAGTCACTAAGCTCTTCTTGCAAAACAGCATCGGATTTGCGTTCGTAGTCGCTTTCATCAATTAAGGGCTCGTATGCTTTAGCCACATTGATATGACAGTAACCATTTGGATTTTTATCTAAATAATCTTGATGGTATTCTTCGGCTGGATAAAATGACTGTATAGGCAATACCTCGATGGCAAAGGGCTCTTTATAATGACTATTGGCACGAGATAACGTAGATTCGATGATGGCCTTATCGTCAGGATTTTCGTAATACACACCGCTGCGATATTGTACACCCACATCATTACCTTGCTTGTTAATACTGAAAGGATCAATAATGCGCAAGAAATATTGTAGAACTTTAGGTAGGGAAATGACAGAGGAGTCATAGGTGATTTTGACCGTTTCTACATGACCACTGCCACGACATACATCCTCATAACTAGGATTCGGATGAGTGCCATTACTGTAACCTACCTCAGTATCTACAACACCAGGAATGCGTTTAAAGTAGCTTTCAACACCCCAAAAACAACCGCCGCCTAAATAAATTGTATGGTTCATAGTATCACTCCTTTTCAATGTAATATAACTTATGTTAGTGATAATTCATAATATATTTTATATGTAGATTGCTAGCTAAAATACTGGTACTGTATCGATTCCGTATCATCAAATTGTTATACTATAGCTCGTCTTAATTATAGCATGTATTCGCATTAGAAATACTGCACGAGGATTGATACATAGATGATATAGCCCGTATAAGATACATGGTAGTATCACGAGTTTTAGCCATTATATTGTTAAAAGACATGCGTATAAAGGTGAAAGCCACCTGGCTCGTATGGGGCCGAGCAGGTGGCTTTTGTTGTGACAAGTATAGGTGTGTATGGGAAGTCACCCTTGTCACGACATATGTAAGTAGTTTGAAAGGTTGGAATACAGGAGTGTTCTCACAATATTCCTGTCGAGTATCACATCGACAAATTTAGTATAGCAGATTAGTAGGATTAAGTAAAATAATAATAAAATCTTACTGCTTATAGTGAATAACTATAGTTGACACACTCTATATTTCTGAATGTATCTAAGTGTAAGGACTTGGTACTCAGAAAGGAGTTTACATATGGCAACTAGTACAGTGCTTAAAAAAGAATTACATTTAGTGTTTACCGATGCGTCGAAGCAAGAGGTAGAAATTGTGGTAACTTTTCCTAAAGAAGGGGTAACAAAAACAGAGATTGACACAGTCGGTCAATTGATGGTGGAAAAAGATGTGATCCGTGGTCGTAAAGATCATCCATTGACTAGCTTTCAACATGGTACATTAGTAACAACAGAATCTACGATGGTAGAATAAGGAGGGGATTAGATGTCAAACACAATGGTAACAAAATTGCAATTACAATTTAAAAAAGGGGAAGCTGCTCATGCATTGAAAGTAGCAAATTTTGCGTATATCCACGAAGCCGCTACTGATGAGGATATGAAAGCTGTGGGAGAAGCATTAGGTAAACTCTATGCATACCCATTAACAGGTGTTGTTCGCAACAATGCAATCGCCTTGGAGGCGTAAGATGAACACGCTAGAAAAAGCGTTACAAATTATTCGTATCGCCGTGATCCTGATTCGATGGTGGAAACGTTAAGGTAGGATAAGACCTTTAGACAGGCGTTCCATCGTATGGGAGATGCACGGGAAGGAAATGTATATAGGAGTGGTACCAAGGACTTATCACCACCTTGCCTAATGGGGGCAGGGTGGTGTTTTTATATGTTAGATACTAGAGTGGGTGTGTCATGGAG